>NZ_JAOCGL010000199.1:0-3055 GCF_029842485.1 Stenotrophomonas sp. GD03777 | reverse complement strand
CCGGTGTTCCTCCGCCGCCAGCCGAAGCCGAGCCGGCGCCGGTTGCCGCGCCGCCGCCTTCACCGGTCCAGGCCACCGAGGTGGCGCAGGCCAGCACGGATTTCGTGGTGCCGCCGGAAAGCGTGCCGCGAACCGAAGTCAGCGTCGTACCACGTGACAGCACGCCCGTTGTGCGCGAGCGCAGCGTGCAGCCGGTGCAGGCGCCGCCGACGCCAAGCCAGATGCGCAGCCCGGAACTGGCCGTGCGCACGCCGCAGGTGCGTGACATCCAGGTGCGCGAACGCGAAGTCAGCATCGTCGAAGCGCCCGTCGCGCCCAAACCGCTGCGCAGCCCTGAAATGCAGGTTCGCGTGCCACAGCAGGACGTGCAGGTGCTTGAACGTGAAGTGCAGGCCGTGGCCGATCCGCAGGTGCGGATGGCGGCGCTGGCCGGGCGTGAGCCCGCCGTACGCGCGCCCACCGGCCGTGATGTACAGGTGCGGGAGCGTGAAGTGGCCCCGGCACCGGCGGTGGCACCGGCATCCTCCAGTGGCAGTGCCACCGTGACGCCTGCGGCTGCGGCCCAAGGCCGCGCGGCGCAGACGAGCAGCAGCACGCGTCCGTCAGCCTCCAGCAGCACACCGGCAAACGCAGGAGCGCGCCCGGCCCCCGATCCCGGCAACTGGGCGACACCGGCCAAGGGCGATGACTGGGGATCTTCCAGCCGCAGCCGCGACGGCAGCAATGGCGGTGCCCGCCAGGCCAGTGCCGCCGGCAGGGGCAATGGCCTGTTCAATGCCGATGGCAGCGTACGCGTGCCGGGCCAGGACGGCGACGGCCACGCCGAGCGAGGTGCGCCCGGTGGCGCCAACGACGGCTGGAGCAAGGAGCGCATCGCGCAATCGGGCACATGGCTGAAACGTCCGCCGTACGACTACACGCCGACGTCGTTCGACAAGTACTGGGTGCCACAGGAATCGCTGCTGGCCGAATGGGTGCGCAAGGGCGTCAAGGCGATGGAGATTCCACTGCCGGGCACCAACACGAGGATTTCCTGCGTCATTTCGATCCTGCAGGCCGGCGGTGGCTGTGGCCTGACCAACCCCAACATGCAGGACCAGCCGGCCGTGGCACGGCCGCCGCCGGACATTCCGTTCAAGAAGGAACTTCAGGAAGACAACGGCAGCCGCTAGGACGGCGCATCCACGCATGGCGTGGATCTACTGTGCATCCAGCTGCGCCGGGTAGATCCACGCCATGCGTGGATGATCCATGGGGGGGCACGCCCATGCCGACCAAGGTCAGCCTCTATCAGGGCGTTGCCCTTACGCGCTCTGTGACAGGAACACCCAGAACGGTACATCGCGACCGACCCAATCGCGGCTGGCTTCATCCATCACGTCCAGCAGGGTGGCGAAGTCCCTCTGTGCGTTGGCACGCAGTGCATCCACGTCGGCCAGGAACAGCGCGTAGCCGTTGGCTGGCAGCCATTGCAGATCACGCAGGTTGTCCGACAGTGCATCCCAGTTGCCGCCGAAACCGGCCGGGAAATCCAGCTGCGCGGCGAGCCGGGCGAGCAGGGTGCGCTTGTCCGTCACGCCCTCCAGATCGATGCGGATCACCTTCAGGCTGGCATCGCGCATTGCTGCGGCCAGTGCGCCGATGTCATCGCTGTCGATGGCATAGACGCCGGCATTATTGATGTCATGCAGGCCGAGGCCGAAATCATCGTGGCTCATCACTGCGCTCCCTGGGCCGGTACGGTGAAGCTGCGGAACGATTCGTAGTGGTCGTCGGTGTAGTACCACGCCTCCGGCGGATCGCCGCCGGTGACGATGCGGCGCGTGCCACGCGTGCGTGCACCGGGGGTGTCGACGGTGTACTCGCGGTAGTAGCCACGCGGACGTTGCGGCAATTGCTGTTCACGGTTGCCGAAGGTGGTGCCGTCCTGGCGGTGCGGGAATGGACCGCCTCGCTGGATCAGGGCAATGGTCTGGCGTGCTTCGGTGGGCAGGAACGCGGGCAGGCCGTTGTCCCGTCCGGGCGTGGCCGTGGCAGGCGCCCGGGCGGTCGGTGTTCCCTGCAGGTCCGGTGCGAACTGTGGCGCCGGCGGCCGTTGCAGGAAATGGTTGGCGACCAGGCCGAGCAGCAGCAGGGCGATGGCGGTGATCAGCAGCCGGGGGTTGCGCATGGGCAGGGGCGGGCGAGGGTGGTACATGCACTGTAGCGCCTGCGCGCTGCATGGCACATGAGGAGGGCGCCGCGTCACTGCTGCGTAACAATTGCCGTCGTGCTCACTGGCAGGACGCAATTTCCTTTACATCCCCCTTGGTAATCTGCGGGTCTGTCCCCATCATTCACGGCGCACCGCCCGACATCGTCGGGTGCCCTCGCAATCAGGAGATGCATCATGGCCTACACCCTGCCCAAGCTGTCCTACGCCTACGACGCGCTGGAGCCGCATATCGATGCGGCGACGATGGAAATCCATCACACCAAGCATCACCAGACCTACATCAACAACGTCAACGCGGCGCTGGAAGGCACCGAATACGCTGACCTGCCGGTCGAAGAGCTGGTGAAGAAGCTCAAGTCGCTGCCGGAGAACCTGCAGGGTCCGGTGCGCAACAACGGTGGTGGCCATGCCAACCACTCGCTGTTCTGGACCGTGATGGCCCCGAACGCAGGTGGCAACCCGGTGGGTGACGTGGCCAAGGCCATCGACAAGGACCTGGGCGGTTTCGACAAGTTCAAGGACGCCTTCACCAAGGCGGCGCTGACCCGTTTCGGCAGCGGCTGGGCGTGGCTGAGCGTGACCCCGGACAAGAAGGTGGTGGTCGAGAGCACCGGCAACCAGGACAGCCCGCTGATGGAAGGCAACACCCCCATCCTCGGCCTGGACGTGTGGGAACACGCGTACTACCTGAAGTACCAGAACCGCCGCCCGGAATACATCGGCGCGTTCTTCAACGTCATCGACTGGAATGAAGTCGAGCGCCGTTACCAGGAAGCGATCGCCTGATCGCGGTGATGGGATGAGTGGAAAGGCCGGGGGAGACCCCGGCCTTTCCTGTTG
>NZ_JAOCGL010000198.1:0-3136 GCF_029842485.1 Stenotrophomonas sp. GD03777 | reverse complement strand
GGCGCTGCTGCAGGACCTGCGTGACGCCCCGGAAGGCGACTTCGACTTCCTCGAATGCGCACCGGAGAACTGGATCCATGTCGGCGGCCCGGCCGGTGATGCCCTGGCCGAACTGGCGCAGCGCCATCCGCTGAGCTGCCACGGCCTGTCGCTGTCGCTGGGCGGCAGTGCACCGCTGGATACCCAGCTGCTGGAACAGGTCGGCCGGTTCCTCGAAAAGCACCGCGTGCCGCTGTACAGCGAGCACCTGAGCTACTGCAGCGACGACGGCCACCTGTACGACCTGCTGCCGATTCCCTTTACCGACGAAGCCGTGCGCCATACCGCGCAGCGCATCAGCCGCGTGCAGGACCTGCTGGGCCGTCGCATCGCAGTGGAGAACGTGTCCTACTACCTGGCACCCGCGCCGGCGATGGACGAACTGGCCTTCACCAATGCCGTGCTTGCCGAAGCCGACTGCGACCTGCTGCTGGACGTCAACAATGTCTACGTCAACGCCTGCAACCACGGCTACGATGCCGATGCCTTCATCGCCGGCCTGCCTGCACGGCGCATCGTCTGCCTGCATGTGGCCGGGCACCTGGACGAGGCACCCGACCTGAAGATCGATACCCACGGCAGCGCGGTGATCGATCCGGTCTGGGCGCTGCTGGCGCGTACCTATGCACGCATCGGCCCGCGTCCCACCCTGCTCGAACGCGATTTCAATTTCCCGCCGTATGCAGAACTGCAGGGCGAACTGCAGACCATCCGCCGCCTGCAGGCCACACATGCCGGGGCGGCACATGGCTGATTCCGCCGACACCCTGCGCGCGCAGCAGCACGCCTTCACCGCGCACCTGCGCAACCCGCAGGCGGTACCCGCACCGGCCGGACTGGAGCCACGCCGGGTCGCGGTGTATCGGCACCTGCTGTTCAACAACCTGCTCGGCCTGTTGAGCAACGGTTTCCCGGTCTGCGTGCGCCTGCTTGGCGAACCGGCCTGGAGCGCCCTGGTGCGCCACTACTTCGCCACCCATCGCTGCCAGACACCGCTGTTCACCGAACTGGCCGCCGAGTTCGTGCAGTGGCTGCAGGCGCAGCCGCAGCTGCCGCACCCGGCGCTGGCCGAACTGGCCCACTACGAGTGGGTGGAAACCGCGCTGTACCAGCTGCAGGCCGAACCGCTTCCTGCGCCTGGCGATACTGATCCACTTCGGGTGCCGCTGCGGCGTTCGCCGCTGGCGTGGCCGCTGCTGTACCAATGGCCGGTGCACCGTCTCGGTGCAGAGGATGCGCCGACCCAGCCCCTTCCAGAACCCACCGGCCTGCTGGTCCGCCGCGAAGCCGACGGTGAAGTGCGATTCGCCGCGCTCAGCCCGCTGGCGGTACACCTGCTGGCGAGCATCGGCGAACGGCCCGGCCTGGAAGGACAGACGTACCTGCAGCAGCTGGCCACCTCGCACGGGCTGGCCGAGGACGTACTGGCCGAGCCCGGTGCCGCACTGCTGCTGCAGTTCCTGCAGGCCGGCGTGATCGGCCCGCTCGCCCCCCCGCCCTGACGCCTCTTCCACTGGAGATCCAACGATGAACCTGCCGCTCCTGGCCGCCGCGCGCGGTCGGCTGGACCGTCTCGCCCCCTGGGTGGCGCCGCTGGGCCTGCGCCTGCTGCTGGCCTGGGAATACTTCGAATCCGGCCGTGAGAAGCTGCACGGCCAGAACTGGTTCGCCGACCTGCAGGGCGCCTTCCCGTTCCCGTTCAACCAACTGCCTGCTGCCCTGAACTGGCAGCTGGCCATCTGGTTCGAACTGGTCGGCGCGGCCTGCCTGCTGTTTGGTTTCGGTACCCGTTTCGCCGCCGCCAGCCTACTGGTGCTGACCGTGGTGGCGACCTATGCGGTGCATTGGCCGATGCAATGGAATTCGCTGGGTGACCTCGCGATGGGGTATGCCATCAGCGACCAGGGCTACGGCAACTTCAAGCTGCCGGTGTTGTTCATGGCCATGCTGCTGCCGCTGATCTTCACTGGCGCCGGCAAGCTGAGCGTGGACGCCTGGTTGGCCCGGTGGCAGCCATCGGTCACGACGGCACGGCCTGCGGTGCGCTAGATGACGACCGTGGTTGGCGCGCCGTGTGCCAACCAAGGTTGGCACCTACCGGAATCCAGAGCGTGCGGTGCCCGGTAGGTGTCGACCTTGGTCGACACACGCCCACGCAGGGAGCCCATGCACAGAAAGCTGGCCGGGCGCTCAGGGTCGCTCTGCTAGAATTCACGCATGACTGACTCCCCCTCCGCACCTGCCGCCGCTCCCGATTCCGCAGTACCCCAGGCGCAGCGCGCGATGTCACAACGCTTCCGCGGCTTCCTGCCGGTGGTGGTGGATGTGGAAACCGGCGGCTTCGACAGCCAGCGCAATGCGCTGCTGGAAATCGCTGCGGTGCCGATCGAGATGGACGAGAACGGCCTGCTCTACCCCGGCCAGACCGCCAGTGCCCACGTGGTCCCGGCCGAGGGCCTGGAGATCGACCCGAAGTCGCTGGAAGTGACCGGCATCATCCTCGACCACCCGTTCCGGCTGGCCAAGGAAGAAAAAGCGGCGTTGGACCACATCTTCACTCCGGTGCGTGCGGCGATGAAGAAGTACGGCTGCCAGCGCGCGATCCTGGTGGGCCACAACGCCCATTTCGACCTCGGCTTCGTCAACGCGGCCGTGGCCCGCACCGGCCACAAGCGCAACCCATTCCACCCGTTCAGCGTGTTCGACACGGTCACCCTGGCCGGTATCGCCTACGGCCAGACCGTGCTGGCGCGTGCGGCCACCGCCGCCGGGCTGGGTTGGGATGCCAACGAGGCACACAGCGCGGTGTATGACACCGAGCAGACCGCGCGGCTGTTCTGCACCATCGCCAACGCCTGGCCGCGGTGAAGCGGCCAACGGCGGAGCCCCTCGTGGCGGGCTGACAGCGATTCCTGGTAGGGCCGGGCGGGTGGACTGCGCAGGGGACGCTGCAAGTACGTCCCTGTAGCTCGGTCGCCGCATCCATGCGGCTCACGCCCCTGCGCAGCCCACCCGCCCGGCCACGGACAGTTTCCAGCGAGCACCACGGAAAGATCAGAAAAAGCGGGAGCAACAGCGGGTCGCTGCGCTCGTTGGG
>NZ_JAOCGL010000197.1:0-3140 GCF_029842485.1 Stenotrophomonas sp. GD03777 | reverse complement strand
CGCGAACTCGCGGAACACCGGATCGACGTCACCATGCCAGCGGCCATGGAACAGCGCCAGCTTGCGCTCGGCCGGGGTCAGGCCGGATTCGACGATCTCCTGCAGTACGTCCAGGAACTTGCTCTCGTCCTGGCCATCGGCATTGCGCGCCGCACGGCGCTTGAGGCCTTCCACGGAAATCCTGACCGCTTCCCGGGCCAGGTCGCGCACCGTGCCGTTGCGGAACGGCAGGTTCATTGCATGCTTCGGCACGCCGTCACGCAGCGCATGGCGCTCGGCCAGGGTGAAGTCACGCACCAGGTCCCAGGCAGCGTCCAGCGCAGTGTCGTCGTACAGCAGGCCCACCCAGAACGCCGGCAGCGCACACAGGCGGCTCCACGGGCCACCATCGGCGCCGCGCATTTCCAGATACTTCTTCAGGCGCACTTCCGGAAACGCGGTGGTCATGTGGTCCGACCAGTCGCGCAGGGTCGGCAACGCGCCCGGCAGCACCGGCAGCTTGCCCTGCATGAAGTCGCGGAAACTCTGCCCGCTGGCGTCGTGGTAGGTGCCGTCGCGGTAGGAGAAGTACATCGGCACGTCGAGCAGGTAATCGACATAGCGCTCGTAGCCGAATCCATCCTCGAATACGAAGTCGAGCATGCCGGTGCGGTCGGCGTCGGTGTCGGTCCAGATGTGCGAGCGATAGCTCAGGTAGCCGTTCGGCTTGCCTTCGGTGAACGGCGAATCGGCGAACAGCGCGGTGGCGATCGGCTGCAGCGCCAGGGACACGCGGAACTTCTTCACCATGTCCGCTTCGGTGGCGTAGTCCAGGTTCACCTGCACCGTGCAGGTACGGGTCATCATGTCCAGGCCCAGCGAACCGACCTTGGGCATGTACGCGCGCATGATCTTGTAGCGGCCCTTCGGCATCCACGGCATTTCATCGCGCTTCCACTTCGGCTGGAAGCCCATGCCGAGGAAGCCCAGCTGCAGTTCGCCGGCCACCTGCGCCACTTCGTTGAGGTGGGTGCCGGTCTCCACGCAGGTCTGGTGGATGGTCTCCAGCGCCGCACCTGACAGCTCCAGCTGGCCGGCCGGTTCCAGCGTCACCGAGGCCCCATCGCGCAGCAGGGCGATGGTGCAGCCATTCTCCTGTACCGGCTCCCAGCCGAAGCGGACCAGGCCGTTGAGCAGTGCTTCAATGCCGCGCTCCCCCTCGAAGGTCGGCGGGCGCAGGTCGTCCAGGCGGAACCCGAACTTCTCGTGCTCGGTGCCGATGCGCCACTGCGCGCGAGGCTTCTCGCCGGAGGCGATCACCTCCACCAGCTGCGAGCGGTCGGTAATGGGGGTATCGGCGACGTGGCTGGGGCTCGACAAGGGGAGGGCTCGCTGGACGGTGGCGGGGGATGTGGGGCTCGCGGCCTTCCATCGCAAGGGCGCACTATAGCGTGGCACCTCGTTGCGTCATGCGACGGTGACGGGTTTCAGCATCCCACCGACGCCCTCTTGACCCTCGTACACTCAACGACATGAGCCGCCATTCACGACATCCCGAACTGCACCGCTCCGAGCGCGTCGGCTGGCTGCGTGCCGCCGTGCTGGGCGCCAATGATGGCATCGTCTCGGTGGCCGGCCTGGTGGTCGGCGTGGCCGCCGGCGGCGCCTCCGCTACCACCATCCTCGCCACCGGCGTGGCCGGCACCGTGGCCGGCGCGATGTCGATGGCCGCCGGCGAGTACGTCTCGGTACAGACCCAGGCCGACACCGAGGACGCAGACCTGGCAATGGAAAAGCGCGAGCTGCGCGAAAATCCGCACAGCGAGCTGGAGGAGCTGGCCGCGATCTACCGCCACCGCGGCCTGGAGCCTGCGCTGGCACGGCAGGTGGCCGAACAGCTCACCGCCCATGATGCGCTGGGTGCCCACGCCCGCGACGAACTGGGCATCACCGATACCCTGCGCGCCCGCCCGCTGCAGGCAGCGCTGGCCTCGGCCGGTGCGTTCACCTGTGGCGCGGCGCTGCCGGTGCTGACCGCCCTGCTCGCGCCGGTCGACAGGGTCGCACTGATGACCACGGCCAGTACCCTGCTCGGCCTGTGCCTGACCGGCGCAGTGGCGGCCAGGGCCGGCGGCGCACCGCCGGTTCGCGGCGCGATCCGGGTGATGTTCTGGGGCGCATTGGCGATGGCCGCGGCGGCCGGCGTCGGTCGCCTGTTCGGTGCCCACGTGTCATGACCGCCATGCTGCCACCGGCCACCGCACTGCTGGCCGAGATGGCCAGCCTGGCCGGCTGCGCACGCGCCGAAGGTTATGCGTGCATCACCGCTCGGCGCGAACATGGCGCCAGCTCGGTGGAGATTCCACAACCACAGTTCGCGATTCTGCTGGAAGGACGCAAGCAAGTGCGTACCGCGCACCAGTCGCTGGAGTTCATGCCCGGCGACATCCTGCTGCTGACCCAGCGCTGCCGCATCGATGTGGTCAACACCCCCGACCCACGCAGTGGCCGCTACCTCAGCGCCATCGTGCCGCTGTGTGCCGAAGTGCTGGCGGCCGCACGCACGCTGTGGAGCGGGGAGCTTCCCGCCGCCGGTCATGCGATGGCGCGGCTGCCGTTGATCGATCATGGCGCGGTGCTGCGCCAGTGGCGGCAATCTCTGCAGGACGGCCGTTACAGCGAAGCGCGGCTGGCCCTGGCCTCGTTGGTACTGACCCTGTGCCGGCAGGGCCACGGCAACCTGCTGCTGCCGCAGGCGCCGAGCCTGGGCGAACAGATCCGCGACCGCATCGCCGCCGAACCCGCTCGCGACTGGCAATCGCGCGATGTGGAAGCGCTGTTCGCGCTGAGCGGCGCGACCCTGCGCCGTCGGCTCGCCGCCGAGGACACCAGCCTGCGCCAGCTGCTCACCGAGGCCCGGCTGGCGCATGGCATGCAGCTGCTCTACACCACCGACCTGCCGCTGAAGACCGTGGCCGCACGCGCGGGCTACCGCTCTGCGGCCAGTTTCAGCAAGCGCTTTGCCGAGCAGTACGGGCTGGCTCCCACAGACATTTGAGGGGTTCGGCAGGGCTGCGCCCTGCACCCGCCAAAGCAAGTGCAAGAGCCGAAGCAACAGCCAAAGCAACAGCAACAGCGGCTATCCGTGGGAGGGCGGGGCG
>NZ_JAOCGL010000196.1:0-3283 GCF_029842485.1 Stenotrophomonas sp. GD03777 | reverse complement strand
CCCGACTTTACTTGGCCGAAGCCTTGTCCTTCATCATCGCGTCGCGGGCCGCCTTGAACGGGTTGCCTGCATACCAGTTCGGCCAACGATCACCACCGGCCAGTTCCTTGCCCACGCCGTACATCAGCTGCAGGTCTTCAACGGTGCCGTCCAGTTTCCAGGTGGCCGCGTCGAACTCGTCCTTCGGGCCATGGTAGCGGTTGGCGCCGTAGTCCGCCGCGGCCTTGCGGCCCGCTTCCACGCCACCCTCGCGCAGGTCCTCGCCGCCATCGGCGTACAGGGCCGGCACACCGGCCTTGGCGAAGTTGAAGTGATCCGAGCGGAAGTAGAAGCCGCTTTGCACCGAGGTCTCACCGTGCAGCGTACGGTCCTGGGCGGCGGCCAACGGCTTGAGGATGTCCTCCAGCTCCGAGCTGCCGAAGCCGGTGACGGTCACGTCCTTGGCACGGCCGGCCACCGACATCGCATCGATGTTGATCACACCGGCGATCTTGTCCAGCGGGAAGGTCGGATGGGCGACGTAGTACTTCGAACCCAGCAGGCCGGATTCTTCCAGGGTCACGGCCAGGAACACCACCGAACGCTCCGGCTTCGGGTCCTGGTGCGCCATGGCTTCGGCCACTTCGAGAATGCCGGCGACGCCGGTCGCATTATCGACGGCGCCGTTGTAGATGTTGTCGCCGGTCTCGCCCTCATGCTTGCCCAGGTGATCCCAGTGCGCCATGTACAGCACCGCCTCGTCAGCGCGCTTGCTACCCGGCAGCACACCCACCACGTTGCGCGACTGCTTCTGTGCGATCTGGCTCTTCAGGTCGACCGCAGCGGTGGCCTTCAGCGGCACCGGCTTGAAGCCGCGCTTGCTGGCGTCCTTGTAGGCCTGCGCCAGGTCCAGGCCGGCACCGGCAAACAGGGCCTTGGCCGCGTCGGCGCTCAGCCAGCCCTGCACCGGGATACGCGCTTCCGGATCATCCTTGGCCGGCAGGTCGTACTGCGGGCCAGCCCAGGAATTCTTCACCACGTCCCAGCCGTAGGAGGCGCCGGCGGTGTCGTGCACGATCAGTGCAGCAGCGGCGCCCTTGCGCGCGGCCTCCTCGAACTTGTAGGTCCAGCGCCCGTAGTAGGTCATGCGCTTGCCGTCGAACAGCTTCTCGTCGTCGACATGGAAGCCCGGGTCGTTGACGAACATGACGACCGTCTTGCCCTTCCAGTCCTGCCCGGCGTAATCGTTCCACTTCTGCTCCGGTGCATCGACGCCGTAGCCGACGAACACCAGGTCGCTGGCATCGACCTTCACCTCGGCCTGGCCGGTGCGGGTACCCACCACCATGTCGGTGCCGAACTTCAGCTCGGTGGTCTTGCCGCCCTGGGTGATCTTCAGCACGGTCGATTCGTCGGCCGTGGTCTCGGTCATCGGCACATCCTGGAACCAGCTGTCGCCGTTGCCGGGCTGCAGGCCGATGCGCTGCATCTGGTCGCGGATGTAGTTGACCGTCAGCTCTTCACCCTTGCTGCCCGGGGCGCGGCCTTCGAACTCATCCGAGGCCAGCGTCTTGACCATCTCGGCGAAGTCGCCGGCATTGATCTCCGGGGAGAACGAATGGGCGGCCGGCTTCGCCGCAGCGGTGTCGGTGGCCGGCGCGGCGGCGGGCGTGTTTTCGCCTTTGCAGGCACTGAGCGCGGCCGCGGCGGCCAGGCACAGGAGGAGTTTGCGGGGCATCGTCGATTCCTGGAGAACAAAGGGCGGCCGCACCTGATGCGCGACCGGTAACAGTGAGTATCACCGAACCGGCAGGTCCGGCGGGTTCAGTCCGCCGGGGCGGTTTCGGTGTCGAACGGAATTGGCTCGGCGCCGGTCACCGGGCCGATGCGAGCGGAGCGATGCACGTACAGCACCACTTCGCGCTCGAACTGCAGGGGGCCGTTGACCACCGCATTCGGGCCGATGATCACGCGCGGCTTGCGGCTGGCGGTCAGCGAGACACTGAAGTTCGGCTTGCGCACATGCACACCGCCGTTGACCTGCGAACCGATACCGACGGTGATGTCACCATTGACGGTCTCCACGTCCTTGCCGACGCGGCTCTCGACCAGGCCGATGCCGCCGTTCACGGTCTCGACGCCGCCTTCGATCTGGCTGCCGCGATCAGTGAAGATGCTGCCGTTGACGGTGCTGACGCCGCCACTGGCGATCACTTCACGACCCAGGCGCACACCGCCGTTGACCGTTTCGATCTTGCCGGTGCGCGCGCGGTCGGCGACCTTCACCCCGCCGTTGACGGTGTCGATGCTGCCGGTCTCGACGCCTTCGCCGACGCGGATGCCGCCGTTGACGGTGTCGAGCTTGCCGTAGCGTTGACCGGGTTCGGCGCTGATGCTGCCGTTGACCTTGCTGATGTTCTCCTGCGCACAGACCGGCCCGGTGGCCAGCAGTACGCCCAACAGCAGCGGAATGGAAAGAGTTTTCATGGCGACCTCGATGGATGTGCGGCTGGCAGGCCGCGTGCGGAGATGTCACCATTCCCCGGTAACCCCCGCAACTGCCTGAAGTCACTGGAAAGCCCTTGCGCGACAACGCCTTCCCATCACGCCGACATCACATCGCCGCTGCCCGCGGCGGTCGCTGCCTGCTGCTGGGGCTGGCGTTGGCGCTGGCCCTGCCGCTGCCCAGCGGTGCGCAGACCACCCGCGAGACCGAGCGCAAGCTGCAGAAACTGCGAACCGAATTGAAGGGCGTGGCGCAGGAGCGACGGCAGATCGAGGGCCAGCGCGGGCAGGCATCGCAACAACTGCGCGAGGCCGACGAGAAGGTAGCCCGCACCGGCCGTGCCCTTGCGCAGACGGAAGCCGCGCTGCGCGAGCAGGGCCGCGCCCTTGCCGAAGCCGAGCAGCGCCGCAGCACGCTGCAGGGCAACCTGGCCCAGCAGCACCGCGAACTGGCCGGGCTGTTGCGCGCGGCATATCAGCTGGGCAACCACGCACCGCTGAAGCTGCTGCTGTCGCAGGACACGGTGGCCGATGCCAACCGCGCCCTGGCCTACCATCGCTACCTGCAGCGCGAGCGTGCGCAGCGGATCACCACGCTGACCGCCGACCTGAAGGAGCTGGAAGCGCTTCAGGCGCAGATCGCCGAGCGCAAGCAGAAGCTGCAGGGGACGCAGCAGGACCAGAAACAGCAGGCAGCCGCCCTGGAAGCGGACCGCCGCGATCGCGCAAAGACCGTTGCCTCGCTGGAAGAGCGCTTCAAGGACCAGCGTGAGAAGGAACAGGCACTGGGCCAGGACGC
>NZ_JAOCGL010000195.1:0-3363 GCF_029842485.1 Stenotrophomonas sp. GD03777 | reverse complement strand
ACCGTGGCCTGCATGGCCTTTGAAGGGGTGCTGGTGTCCGGTGCGATCGGCGCGGTGTTCATGTTCATGCCACTGGAGCTGATGTCCGAATCATGGCGTGCCGCATGGGACATGATCGGCCAGGACACGCCTGCCTGGGCGCAACTGGGCTTCAACCTGGCGTGCTGGCTGGCATCGGTGCTGATCGGACCGTTCTATGTCGGCGCCGGCTTCGGCCTGTACTTGAACCGGCGTACGCAGATGGAAGCGTGGGACGTGGAGATCGCGCTGCGCCGCCTGCGCGAGCGGCTGCTGCCGGCAGCATCGACGCTGACGCTGCTGCTGTGCCTTGCCCTGCCGCTGGCCTTCGCGCCAGTGCATGCGCAGGACGCGCAGACGGTCGCTGGGCAGGCCGGCGATGCCGAAGGGGACGAGGACAGCGCGGAAGAACCCGCCACTGCGGCCAACGACCCGGCCAATACGCCGGCGATGATCTTCGGTGCGGCGCCGGTGGACACCGCCGGTTTCCGCCAGGCGGTGAACCGCGCCTATGAAGATCCGCTGCAGCGCCCGACCCGCCAGGTCACGCGCTGGAAGCCGATCGAACAGGCCGAGGAAAAAAAGAAGGAAGACAAGGCGCTGCAGAGCGACGGCAGCAGCAAGGGCGAGCGCAGCAACCGCAAGGCCGGCATTGCCTGGCTGGCGCGCCTGGCCGAGTGGGGCCTGTGGGCCCTGCTGGGCGTCCTGCTGCTGGTGCTGCTGCTGACCGCACGGCTGTGGCTGCCGTGGCTGCGCGGCAGTGGCCGGCGCAAGGCCGACGCTGTACCGCAGGTGGTGGAGGAACAGGTGGAGCTGCCGGTCGTGCTGCCGCCGGACGTGGCCACCCAGGCCGGCCTGCTGTGGGACCAGGGCCGGCCGCGTCAGGCGCTGGCCCTGCTGTACCGCGCCAGCGTGCGCACGGTGGGCGAGCGCAGCGGCATCGCGCTTCCGCCCGGTGCCACCGAAGCGCAATGCCTTCGCGCCTCGCGGCGCATGCCCGATGCCACCGACCGTGACCTGTTCGCGCGCATCGTGCGCATGTGGCAGTACGCCGCCTACGGTGGCCGCCTGCCCAGCCGCGCCGATTTCGATGCACTGGCCGACACTCTGCGCCAGCAGTACCGGTGGCTGGCATGAGCCCGCGCCTGTTCTGGTCGCTGTTGCTGGGCGGGCTGGTGCTGCTCGGCGTACCGCTGACGATCCTCTACCTGCGCACGCATGAGCGGGTGACCGAGACCGTGCAGCTGCCGCCGCAGGGCGAAGCTGGCTACAACCCGCTGTACGTGCTTGGACAGGCCCTGCGTGCCGATGGCATCGACGTGCACTCGCGGCCGCGGCTGGACCTGCAGCAGATGGCGCTGGGTCCGCGCGACACGGTGGTGCTGCTGCAGGACAGCAGCGAACTGCCGGCACCGGCGGCCAGGGCCCTGCTGGCCTGGGTCGATGGTGGTGGCCATCTGCTGGTGCGCACGCCGCCACCCGCAGAGGACGACGCCAGCAGTACGCAGGGACCGCTGCTGGACCAGCTGGGCGTGGACAGCCTGTACCAGCAGAGCGACTGCCAGCCGTTCCACGTCATCGACGATCCCAGCCATGTGGAGTTCTGCGGTGGTCGTCGCTTCACGCTGGGCTTTGCCGCCCGTACACGCGCCGAACGGCGTTGGGGCAACGAGCGCAACCTGGTGTTCGCGCGACTGCGCCACGGGCAGGGCAAGGTGAGCGTGCTGGCCGACATGGAGTTCATGCGCGGCGAGGTGGATTCGCCGGCAGCACGCCTGGCGTCGGCTGCGGGCAAGGCCAGCGACGGCCTGCACGATCTCTCGCACCGCGACCTGACCCGCTATCTGCTCGATCCGAACTACGGCAAGGGCACTTTCTGGCTGGTCTACGCCAGCCGCCCGCCATCGCTGTGGGCGCGCCTGTTCTACCAGGGCTGGCCGGTGTGGGCGCCGCTGCTGCTGGCCCTGCTGGGCTGGCTGTGGGGCCGTTCGCAACGCTTCGGCAGCCGCCTGCCGTCGCCGGTGCTGGAACGCCGCTCGCTGCTGGAACACGTGCGTGCCAGCGGCGAGCTGCTGCTGCGCTTCGGCCAAGGCGCGCGCCTGTATGACGCCGTGCTCGCCCTGTTCCTGCATCGCCTGCGCCTGCGCGCACCGGTGGCCGCCGCACTGGACGGCGCGCCGCGCGAACAGGCCATCGCCGAACTGCTGTCCTGGCCGCAAGGCCGCGTTGCCAGCGCGCTCACGCCCCCTCCGCCGCACGATTCCTCCGCCCTGCGCGAGCGCATCCGCTTGCTGCTCCAGATGAGATCCCTGCTATGACCGAAGTACCCGAGCTGCCGGCGGCCGCCAACGCCCGCCTGATCGAACGCGTCGATGCCATCCGCGATGCCGTCGGCCACGCCTTCATTGGCCAGGCCGATGTACTGGACCAGATCCTGGTGGCGCTGCTGGCCGGTGGCCACGTGCTGATCGAGGGCGTGCCCGGGCTGGGCAAGACCCTGCTGGTGCGCGCACTGGCACAGGCCCTGGAACTGGATTACGGCCGCGTGCAGTTCACCCCCGACCTGATGCCCAGCGACGTCAGTGGCCATGCGGTGTACGACCCGAAGAGCGAGAGCTTCAAGATCCGCCGTGGCCCGGTGTTCACCAACCTGCTGTTGGCCGACGAGATCAACCGTGCGCCGGCCAAGACCCAGTCGGCACTGCTGGAAGTGATGCAGGAAGGCCAGGTGACCATCGAAGGCAAGGCGTTCACCCTGGCGCCGCCGTTCATGGCGCTGGCCACGCAGAACCCGCTGGAGCAGGAAGGCACCTACCCGCTGCCGGAGGCACAGCTGGACCGCTTCCTGCTGAAGGTGCTGATCGACTACCCGCAGCTGGAGGACGAGAAGCGCATGGTGACCGCGATCACCAGTGGCCGCGCCGCCAGCGATTTCGACCTGAGCCAGGTGCCACGCGTACTCGGTGCCGGCGAACTGCTGGAACTGCAGCGCGCCACCGCGGCGATCACCGTCGATGACGAAGTGATCGACTACGCGGTGCGGATTGTGGCGGCCACGAGGCAGTGGCCAGGCATCGCGGTCGGCGCTGGCCCGCGCGGCAGCATCGCGCTGGTGCGTGCCTCGCGCGCGCAGGCGGTGCTGGCCGGCCGTGACTTCGTCACGCCGGACGACGTGCGCGACATTGCTCGCCCGGCACTGCGCCACCGCATTGCACTGGCCCCGGAGCTGCAGATCGAAGGCCAGGACGCCGACGACGTGCTGGGCGCACTGCTGGCCAAGGTGGAAGCACCGCGCCGATGAGGCCTGCCCCGCTGCTGCTGGCGCTGCTGCTGGCCTGGGCCGCC
>NZ_JAOCGL010000194.1:0-3567 GCF_029842485.1 Stenotrophomonas sp. GD03777 | reverse complement strand
GCCGGTCTGGACCCCGGCGCCGCGCAGTTCCTCCATGAAATTGCGCATCGACAGCCGCTCGGCCATGTTGTTCGGGGTGTACAGCTGGCCGCGCGGGTTCAGCGCCACGGCCCTCTTCTCCAGCACCAGCGCAGCCAGCGGGATGTCCTGGGTGACGACCAGGTCTCCGGCGGCGACCCGCTCGACGATGGCGCTGTCGGCCACGTCCAGGCCCTGCGGTACCTGGATCGAGCGCAGCCAGCGCGACGGCGGGGTGCGGATCCACTGGTTGGCGACCAGGGTCAGCTCGATCCCGACCCGTTCGGCGGCCCGGAACAGGATGTCGCGAATGACGGTGGGGCAGGCGTCCGCGTCCACCCAGATGCGGGGAGACGCGTGTTCAGCGGGGATTTCAGCTTCAGTCATTTACCCAGTGTAGGGTAGGAAAAACCTGAATGGGGGCTCGGGGTTAGCCGCGATTGGCTGCCAACCCTTGTCACGCCTAGCGGGTGACGTGTTCCCATGAACGTCGGGACTATCGCTTTTTGCAGAAAACACGCGTATCGTGCGACCCACTGTGTTTGCTAGGGTCACCGTGAATCGTGGCCTGGTGCAGTTGATCTCACGATCCGCTCATCGATCCGCTTTACCAACGCCTGCAACTCAGTCTCGGCCCCGATACCCGGTGGCTGCGATTTTTTTCAACATGTGTTTCAGGAGTTAGTAAAATGTCTGAACGTCAGACCGGCACCGTCAAGTGGTTCAACGACGCCAAGGGCTTCGGCTTCATCACCCCGGAAAGCGGCCCGGACCTGTTCGTGCACTTCCGCGCGATCCAGGGCACCGGCTTCAAGACCCTGCAGGAAGGCCAGAAGGTTACCTTCATCGCCGTCCAGGGTCAGAAGGGTATGCAGGCTGACCAGGTGCAGGCGGTCTAATCCGTCTGCTACCGTTGGGTAGCCAGAACGCCGGAGGCGAGAGCTTCCGGCGTTTTTTATTGCCCGCTGTTTTTTGTAGAAATCGAGCCACGCTCGACTGTTCTCAAGGACAGTGGAGCAGGGCTCGACTCTACAAAGGGCATGCAGCCGGCGCGGTAGGATGGCGGCCTTCCCAAGGATCGTCCCCATGCGCATCGTTCATCACCTGGAAAACTCCCGTTCCCTGCGCGTGCTGTGGATGCTGGAGGAGTTGGGGCTGGACTACGAACTGCGCCGCTATCCGCGCGATCCGAAGACGCTGCTGGCGCCGCCGGAACTGCGCAACGTGCATCCGCTCGGCAAGTCGCCGGTGCTGCAGGATGGCGAGCTGGTACTGGCCGAGTCCGGGGCGATCCTCGACTATCTCGCTGACCGTTACGACACGCAGCGCCAGCTGTCGCCGTCACCGATGCCGGCCGACGGCACCGAACGCATCGCGTACCGCTACTGGCTGCACTATGCCGAAGGCTCGGCGATGCCGCCGCTGCTGCTGACCCTGGTGATGGGCCGCATCCGTAATGCGACCATGCCATTCTTCGCACGCCCGATTGCACGCAGCATTGCCGACAAGGCCGAGCGGGGCTTCGTTGGGCCGCAGCGGCGCCTGCACCTGGACTGGATGGAGCGCCGCCTGGCCGAAAGCCCATGGTTTGCCGGCGAGCGCTTCAGTGCGGCCGACATCCAGATGAGCTTCCCGATCCAGGCTGCTGCCGCGCGCGGTGGCGGTCTCGACGGCAAGCCGGCACTGCGTGGCTTCCTCAAGCGCATCAGCGAGCGGCCTGCTTACCAGCGCGCCGAGGCCCACGGTGGCCATCTGCAGGCGCTCAGCGGCAATTGAGGCCGGCGGCGGTCGCCCCCACCTCCAGAGTCATGGATACCGACAGCCCCCGTTTCGACAACCGCCTGCTGCATGCCCTGCCGGGTGACCCCGAATCCGGCCCGCGCAGGCGCGAAGTGCTGGGTGCCGCCTGGTCGCCCGTGATGCCGACCCCGGTGACGGCGCCCACGCTGTTGGCCTGGGCGCCGGACGTCGCCGAAATGCTTGGCTTCAATACCGCTGAAGTCGAAAGCGAAGGTTTCGCGCAGGTGTTCGGCGGCAATACGCTGTACGCCGGCATGCAGCCGTGGGCAGCCAACTACGGTGGCCATCAGTTCGGTCACTGGGCCGGCCAGCTCGGCGACGGGCGTGCGATCTCGCTGGGTGAGCTGGTGGCACCCGATGGCCGCCACTGGGAGCTGCAGCTGAAGGGGGCCGGGCCGACGCCGTACTCGCGCGGTGCCGATGGACGGGCAGTGCTGCGCTCGTCGATCCGCGAGTTCCTGTGCAGCGAAGCGATGCACCACCTGGGCGTGCCGACCACGCGCGCGTTGTCGCTGGTCGGTACCGGCGAGGAGGTGGTGCGCGACATGTTCTATGACGGCCACCCGCGTGCCGAGCCTGGTGCCATCGTGTGCCGGGTCTCGCCGTCGTTCCTGCGTTTCGGTTCGTTCGAGCTGCCGGCCTCGCGTGGCGAGACTGCCTTGCTGCAACAGCTGGTGGACACCTGCATCGCACGTGATTTCCCCGGGCTGGAGGGGCAGGGCGAGGCACGGTACGGCGACTGGTTCGCGCAGATCGCGGTGCGCACCGCCGAGATGATCGCGCACTGGATGCGTGTCGGCTTCGTACATGGCGTGATGAACACCGACAACCTGTCCGTGCTCGGTCTCACACTGGATTACGGCCCCTATGGCTGGGTCGAGGATTTCGATCCGGACTGGACGCCGAACACCACCGACGCCCAGGGGCGCCGCTACCGCTTCGGCACCCAGCCGCAGGTGGCGTACTGGAACCTGAGCCGATTGGCCCAGGCGCTGTCGCCGCTGTTCGCCGATGTCGCACCGCTGCAGGTGGGCCTGGCGGCCTTCCAGTCCACCTTCGTGGCCTGCACGCGTCGCGATGCCGCGGCAAAGCTGGGGCTGGCCGCGGCCGACGATGACGACCTGCAGCTCTACCAGCGCTGGCAGCAGCTGATGCAGGAGGGTGCCATGGACATGACTCTGGCCTGGCGCGCACTGATGCGCATCGACCCGTCGGCAACGGACGCTACGGTTCTGGACGCGGTGTACTACGACGAGGCGCGGCGACAGGCAGTGCAGGCACCGTTGCAGCACTGGCTGCAGGACTACGCGGAGCGCCTGCGCAGCGATCCGCTGCCGGCCAGCGAACGCGTGGCGAAGATGACGGCGGCCAACCCGCTGTACGTGCTGCGCAACTGGTTGGCGCAGGAAGCGATCGACCGCGCAGAGCAGGGTGACCTCGGCGGTGTGCATGCGCTGCAGGACGTGCTGCGAGACCCATACACCGAGCGCGCAGGGCTCGAGCACTTCGCTGGCAAGCGCCCGGCGTGGGCCGACAACCGCGCCGGTTGCTCGATGCTGTCCTGCAGTTCCTGAGGGTGGGTTTCGGCAGGGCTGCGCCCTGCACCCGCAGAGGCAAGGGCCGAATCCAAAGCCAAAGCCAAAGCCAAAGCCAAAGCCAAAGCCAAAGCGGCTCTGGATTGTTGATGGTCTGGCGGGGCGGTGTGGCGCTGCAGGACACGCCGTAAACCCCCAAACCGGCCCAGCCGCT
>NZ_JAOCGL010000193.1:0-3591 GCF_029842485.1 Stenotrophomonas sp. GD03777 | reverse complement strand
GTGCAGCGGCGAGGTCACCGGCCTGGCGCGCGCCCGCGTCTTCGTTGTCGAACGCGGTGGCGCCGATGGCGGTGGTGCCGCGCTCGCTGTCCAGCGGCTGCATGCCTTCGGGCATCTTGCCCAACAGGTAAGCGTCGAACACCTTGCGTGCGATCGGCGCCGCGGCCGAACCACCATAGCCACCACCTTCCACTGCCACCGCAATTGCGATGACCGGGCTGTCCGCCGGCGCAAAGCCGACGAACAGTGCGCGGTGACGCAGATGCATCGGCAGGCTCTTCGGATTCACGGCGGCGGTGCCCTTGCGGCTGATGACCTGTGCGGTACCGGTCTTGCCGGCCATCACGTACGGCGCACCGACGGCCACGCGCCAGCCGCTGCCGCCGGGCCGCATGGTTGCCATCATGCCCTCGCGCACGGCCTGCACGTTGTTGGGATTGGGGCTGACCGGCTTGCTCTCGCCGGGCGGCATCGCCGTCCAGTCGCTGTCGAAGCCTTCGCGCTGCTGGATCACCAGGTGCGGGGTGCGCAGCTGGCCGTCGGCCAGGCCGCTGACGCCGCGCGCCAGCTGCAGCGGGGTGACCTTCCAGTCACCCTGGCCGATGCTGATGTTGACCGTATCGCCGGGATACCAGGCTTCCTTGCGGCTCTTCCGCTTGTAGGCGGGCGACGGCAGGATGCCGCCGATCTCGCCGGTGAGGTCGATGCCGGTCGGCTGGCCGAAGCCGTAGTACTCCATGTAATGGTCGAAGCGCTCGATGCCCAGGTCCAGCGCCAGCTTGTAGTAATAGGTGTTGACCGACTCGGCGATGGACTTGCGCAGATCAGTCCAGCCGTGGCCGCCACGGTGGGCGTCACCCCAGCCGCGCGAGGTGCCCGGCAGGTAGAACATGCCGGTGGAGAGCACCTTGTCTTCCGGGCGGCGCACGCCGGAGTCCAGTCCCGCCAGGCCGATCAGCGGCTTCAGCGTGGAACCGGGAGCGACGCCACCGAGCACCAGGCGGTTGAACTGTGGCCGCGACGGGTTTTCGTTCAAGGCCTTGAAGTCGGCATGGGAAATGCCGTTGACGAACAGGTTGGGGTCGTAGGACGGCAGGCTGACCATCGCCAGCACTTCGCCAGTGCGCGGATCCATCGCCACCGCCGAACCCTCCTGGTCGCCGAACGCGGCCACCATCGCGCGCTGCAGGTCGGCGTCGATCGACAGCCGCAGGTCGGCACCGGACTGCGCGGCGACGCGGCCGATGGTGCGGATCGCGCGACCCTGCACGTTGGTCTCGACCTGCTCGTAGCCGACCTTGCCGCGCAGCTGCTGCTCGTAATAGCGTTCCAGGCCGGACTTGCCGATGTGGGTCAGCGCGGCATTGCCTTCGCCGAGGATCTCCAGATCCTTGTCATCAACGCGGCCGACGTAGCCGATGATGTGCGCGAACAGATCGCCATAGGGATAGCGCCGGGTCAGGTAGGGTTCCAGCTCGACCCCCGGGAAACGCCAGCGGTCGACGGCAAAGCGCGCCATCTCCTCGTCGCTCATGCGCAGCTTCAGCGTGACCGGCAGGAACTTGCGGCGCGCCTTGCGCGACCTGTTGAATGCTTCCAGCTCTTCCGGGCTGATGCTGATGATCTTCGCCAGCCCTTCCAGGGTGGCATCCATGTCCTTGACCTTGTCCGGAGTGACGTCCAGGCGGAAGGCCGGCACGTTTTCGGCCAGCAGGCGACCGTTGCGGTCGTAGATCATGCCGCGCCCTGGCACCACCGGCCGCGGCTTGATGCGGTTGGCTTCCGAGCGCGTGGCGTACACGTCGTGGTCCAGCACCTGCAGCTTGAAGTACCAGCCGCCCAGGCCCAGCAGGCAGACCAGCACGCCCAGGAAACCCAGCGCCGCACGGCGGCGGAACTGTTCGGCTTCGGCGTGCGGGTTCTTGACCTGGCGGCGCGGGATCATGGCTCAGCGCCCGCGCTTGCCGAAGCGCACCGCGTCCAGCAGCACGAACACCAGCGGCCACAGGCCCATGCCCAGCAGAGGCGCCCACCAGTACGACCAGGGCAGGGTCGGCTCATCCACCACGATGTGGACCAGCGCGCTGACGATGCGATCGTTGAACAGCAGGCCGCCGATGGCCAGCATCTGCTGGGACATCGGGAAGAAGCGGATGCGGGCACGGAAGCGTTGCAGGATGAAGGCCAGCATTACCAGCCGCAGTGCCTGTTCGCCCAGCACGCCGCCGTACAGCAGGTCGGCCACCACGCCGCTGGCAAAGGCGATGCCCAGGCCGACGCGCTCAGGAGCTTCGATCACCCAGTACGCCAGCACCAGCGCCAGCCAGTACGGGCGCAGCGGCTGCAGCAGCGCCGGCAGCGGCAGCAGGCCCAGCAGCAGCGCCACCACCAGGCTGGCCGGCAGCACCCACGGGTTGTCGCGCAGGCGGCTCATCGCTGGGCCTCCGGCGTGGTCGGTTGCCGACCAGCGGCCGGCACTACCGTGGATCCAGCTGGGGGAGAGCCCCCCTCTTGTTGAGGCGCGGGGTTAAGGGAGGATGCGGGGGCAACAGTCCTCGTCTGCGACGAGGGCTGTTGCCGGCCAGCGACCGGCGCTACCGGGGAGCTGACCGGAGCTGGCGTCGTTGCCGCTGGCGCGGCTCCCGCAGACACGCTGGCGCCGGTGGCCGGGCCCCCCGGGGCGGTTTCTTCCAGCTGCAGGCGCAGCTCCGGCGGAATGCGGATCGCCGCGCCCGGGCGCAGCAGCAGCACGTCGCGGCCGCGGTCGAGCTGGGCCGCCGGCTTCAGTTCGCCGACCAGGAAGGCGTGGGTGTCGTCCGGGCGCAGGCCGGTGATGGTGCCGACCGGGAAGCCGGCCGGGAAGCGCCCGCCGAGGCCGGAGGTGACGATCTCATCGCCCACTTCCACGCCGGCGCTGAGCGGGATGTCGCGCAGTTCCAGCGTGTCGCCGCGGCCATAGACGATCAGGCGCACGCCGTTGCGGGCCACGGTGACCGGCACCGCGTGGTCGGGATCGGTCAGCAGCAGCACGGTGGAGGTGCCACCGGTGACGCTGATCACCTGCCCCATCAAGCCGCCGGCGTCGATCACCGCCTGGCCGACGTGCACGCCCTCGCGGCTGCCTGCGTCGAGCACCAGGCGCTGCTTCACCGGGTCCAGGTCGATGTCCAGGATCGGCGCCAGCTGCACGTCCAGGCCACTGCGCTCGGCCACGTTCAGCAGTTCGCGCAGCTGGGCGTTGTCCAGCGCGGCGGTCTGCAGGCGAGTCAGGCGCGCGTTGGCCAGCAGCAGCTGGTTGCGCAGTTCACGGTTTTCGGTGACCAGCTGGGTATGGCTGGCGGCGGAATCCTTGACCTGGTTGCCGAGCTTGCCGGGCAGGCCAGCCAGTGCCCACACCGGCTGTACCAGGCTGTTGGCCTGCTCGCGCAGGCGTGCCAGCCAGCCAGCCTGGTCATCGAGCACGATCAGGGTGATGGCCAACGCGAGATAGGCCAGCAACCGCAGGGGGCTGGCGGCATCACCGGATCGGGAGGCGACGGGAGGACCGGCGTAGGGCGGCACGGCAACGATTCAACTGGCAGAAGGCGGAAG
>NZ_JAOCGL010000192.1:0-3689 GCF_029842485.1 Stenotrophomonas sp. GD03777 | reverse complement strand
CCTGCAGGAAGAATCAAAGCGTTGAACGCGCACGCACCTCAATCCCGCCCCTTGACCTCAACCAATGTTGAGGTGCGATAACGATCTCCCCACGGCCAGCCCCCTGGCCTTCCCACGGAGATTGCTTCGATGTCGTACTCGCTTCCCCCGCTCCCCTACGCCTACGACGCCCTTGAGCCGCATTTCGATGCGCGCACGATGGAGATCCACCACAGCAAGCACCACCAGACCTACGTCAACAATCTCAACGCCGCCATCGAGCAGGCCGGCATCGCCGAGCAGCCGGTCGAGGCGCTGATCGCCAACCTCGATGCCGTGCCCGAGGCCCAGCGTGGCGCGGTCCGCAACAACGGCGGCGGCCACGCCAACCACAGCCTGTTCTGGACCGTGCTCAGCACCACCGGTGGTGCACCCGATGACGAACTGGCCGCCGCCATCGACCGTGACCTCGGCGGTTTCGATGCTTTCAAGGAGGCCTTCACCAAGGCCGCGCAGACCCGCTTCGGCAGTGGCTGGGCCTGGCTGACCCGCGATCGCGATGGTCGCCTGCAGGTGGAAAGCAGCGCCAACCAGGACAGCCCGCTGATGGGTGCAGCCGTAGGCCTGTCCGGCCACACCCCGATCCTCGCACTGGATGTCTGGGAACACGCCTACTACCTGCACTACCAGAACCGCCGCCCGGACTACATCGGCGCCTTCTTCAACATCATCAACTGGGCCGAAGTCGGCCGGCGCTACCACCAGGCCCGGGCCTCATGAGCGGCGAGACACTGCCCTACGCCGGGCCGTGGGCCGGGGTGTTCCCCGCCCCGGCCCCGGTGCCATCGGTCGAGATGCCGCCGCGTGCCCTGCAGCGGCTGCTCGGCCATTTCCCGACCGGCGTGGCCATCGTCTGCGCGCGCGATGCACAGGGCAAGCCGGTCGGCCTGACCATCAACTCGTTCGTGCCGGTCTCACTGCAGCCACCGTTGGTGCTGTGGAACCTGGCGTTGCACGCACAGAGCCTGTCCACCTTCCAGCGCGCCACGCGCTTTGCGCTCAGCGTGCTGGCGGCCGACCAGGAAGCGCTGGCCCGGCGCTTCGCCGATCCGCAGGTCCGCAACCGCTTCGACGGCCTGGCATTGCTGGATGACGACGAGGACGCCCCACCCCGCATCACCGGTGCGGTCGCCCATCTCACCTGTACCCGCCACGCGCAGTGGCCGGTGGGCGATCACCTGCTGCTGGCCGGCCGCATCATCGAAGTGCACGAGAACGGCGGCGCGCCACTGCTGTTCCATCGCGGCCGCTTCCAGCCCGGCCCGGCCGAGCTGCTGGCGGAGGTACGCGGATGAACATCGAAGCTCTGGAATGCATGCTTGCCGCCGGCAAGGACGGCGCGCTGCTGCGCTTCGGCCTGGGCAAGGGCTGGCTGGATGCCGGCAACCCGGTACGCGCGGCAACCCACCTGGGCCGTTGCGTGGTGCTTGATCCGCAGTACTCGGCGGCCTGGAAGCTGCTGGGCAAAGCCTGGCTGGCCAGTGGCCAGCCACAGGCGGCCCGTGAGGCGTGGCAGCGCGGCTTGAGCGTGGCCGGCAGCAAGGGCGACCAGCAGGCACGCAAGGAAATGCAGGTGTTCCTGCGCCGCCTGGACCGCGAACAGGCGGCCCTGGCGAAGGCGGGCTGAGTCGATCAGCCCGCGTTGGCCGATGCCGGTGCGGACATGATGTCCGGCATCGGCAGGCGGCGCGGCTTGCTCGGGAACGCGTGGCGCAGGATGCGCCAGACCACCTGGCCGAACTGGCGCGGCAGCGAGCCGTTGTTGTAGTGCTGGCCGTAGCGGCGGCAGATGTCCTTCACTTCCTTGGCGATGGCCGCGTAGCGGTTGGCCGGCAGATCCGGGTAGAAGTGGTGCTCGATCTGGTGGCTGAGGTTGCCCGACAGCACGTTGATCAGGAAGCCGCCGCTGATGTTGGACGAACCGCGCAGCTGGCGCAGGTACCAGTGGCCGCGCGACTCATTGCGCAGGCACTCCTTGGGGAAGGTTTCCGATTCGGCGGTGAAGTGCCCGCAGAAGATGATCACGTAGGTCCAGATGTTGCGCAGGCCGTTGGCGACCAGGTTGCCCAGCATCACGGTGAGGAAGAACGGACCCGCCAGCAGCGGGAAGAACACGTAGTCCTTCAGCACCTGGCGCAGCATCTTGCGCGCCACCGGGCGGGTCTGCAGCCACATCGCACGGGCACTCATGCGGCCCTTCAGCCAGCGGCCAAGGCGAAGGTCCTGCGCCGCCACACCCCACTGGAACAGCAGTGCGAAGATCGGCGCGATGATCGGCTGCAGCAGGTAGAACGGCTTCCAGCGCTGTTCGGGGAAGATGCGCAGCAGGCCATAGCCGATGTCATCGTCCATGCCACGCACATTGGTGTAGGTGTGGTGGCGGAAATTGTGGGTCTTGCGCCAGTTGTCGGCGGTGGCAACGATGTCCCACTCGTAGGTGTTGCCATTGAGCTTGGGATCACCGGTCCAGTCGAACTGGCCGTGCATCACGTTGTGGCCCAGCTCCATGTTCTCCAGGATCTTCGACAGCGCCAGCAGCAGCGTGCCGGTGATCGCGGCCGGCCACAGCAGCGGCATCCAGAACAGCGGCGAAAACGCTGCCAGGAACAGCAGGCCACGGCCACCCACGCCGAACCAGCGCACGGCGGCGGCCACGCGGCGGATGTAGCGGGTATCGGAGGCGCCGAGGCTGCCGATCACACGGTCGCGGATCGCGTCGAGTTCCTCGCCGAAGGCATGCATCTCGGCAGTACTCAGGGCACGGTCGGTGGCGCGGGTCATGGCAGGCGTCCTCAGAGATCCAGGGTCAGGTCGGTGGTCGGTGCGCTCACGCAGATCCGCACCGGCTGTGCCGATTCGGACTGCAGGTCGCCGGTGCGCAGGTGGCGGGTGACGCCACTGACGCGGTCACAGCTACAGGTATTGCAGATGCCCATGCGGCAGCCATGCTTGGGCTTGATGCCATGGGCTTCGAGGCTTTCCAGCAACGAGCGGCCGCGCGGCACGCTCAGCTGGCGGCCACTGCGGGCAAGGGTCAGCGACACTTCGCCTTCGCTGCTGGCGTCGCGCAACGGCGCCGGCGGAGTGAACGCTTCCGCCTGGAAACCCGCGACCTGGTGCGCCAGGCGTTCGCGCGCAGCGGCAACGAATCCATCCGGGCCACAGGCCAGCACGTGGCGCTGCGCCAACGGGGTGTCATCGCCGGCGACCTGCAGATCGTGAGTATCGATGCGTGCGGCAGGCGCATCACCCTCGCGGGTGGTCAGCAGGTGCACACGCAGGTTCGGCTGGCGCGCGGCCAGCGCCTGCAGCTCATCACGGAACTGCAGCTGGGCGGCACTGCGCTCCCAGTAGAACAGGTCCACCGGCGCGGCCAGCGGGCGCTGGCAGGCGTCGCGCAGCAGGCTGCGCATCGGCGTGATGCCACTACCGGCCGCCAGCAGCAATACCGGAGCCGCGGCCGGCAACTGGAATTCTCCGAACGCAGCCTCCACGCGGAACAGCTCGCCCGGCTGCGCATGGTTGACCAGATGCTGGCTGACCCGGCCGCCCTCGACCGCCTTGACGGTGATCGCCAGTTCGCGCGGTCCCAATGCGGTGGGGCTGTAGCTGCGCTGCCACAGGCGTCCTTCAATCTCCACGCCGAGGGT
>NZ_JAOCGL010000191.1:0-3753 GCF_029842485.1 Stenotrophomonas sp. GD03777 | reverse complement strand
GCAGCACGCTGAAGCGGCGCCAGCCCAGGTAGCCCCAGAAGCCTGCATTGCCCCAGCTGCGCTGCGCGCGCAGCGCTGCCAGCGCGCCCACCGGCTCACCGAAGATGCCGCGCGACAGGACGTACAGCGGCGCTCGCTCGAACAGTGGCTTGCACCACCACATCGCCAGCCAGGCCCAGCCGAACGCATCCAGCCACCAGCCCAGCGCGTTGAAGATCACGAACAGCGGTGCACTGGCCAGCAGCCAGCTGCCCCATACCGCACGCGCGTGGCGGCGCGACAGGGCGCTGCCCAGCTCCATTGCTTCCCAGCCACTGCGCGCGCGCAGCGCCACGTCCAGGCGGTCAATGCGCATTGCCGCCTCCGCGCCCGCCGCGCCACAGCCACAGCAGCACGCCGGCCCACAGCACGCCGGCCACGCTGAACTTGCCCCACGCCGGCACTTCGGCAATCGACGACCAGAACGCTTCGATGAACGCGGCCACCAGCAGCATGAACGCCACGCCCAGGCACAGCCGGGCCCCGATGCGGCCGCCTTCGACCAGGGCATCCAGGCGGCTGCGCCGGCCGGGGGCCAGCAGTTTCATGCCCAGCTGCAGGCCGGCACCGCCGGCGATCACTATCGCGGTCAGCTCGAACGCACCATGGCCCGCGACGAAGCGCCAGAATGGATCGCCATGGCCGATGTGCTGCAGGTGGCCGGCCACCGAACCGATGATCACGCCGTTGAACAGCAGCACCAGCAGCGTGCCCAGGCCGGCCAGCAGACCACTGGCGAAGGTACGCAGGGCGATGCTGATGTTGTTCAGGATGTAGTGGCCGAACATCATCCAGTCCGTGCCGCTGTCACGCCCGAGGCGCTCGGCCGCTGGATCGTACATGCGCTCCATCTCGGCGATCTGGCGGTTGTCCATCACCATGTGGATCAGGTCCGGGTAGAGCTGCGCCAGCACGAAGCAGGCCACCGCCGGCAGCGCGAACATCGCCAGTGCCACCCACATGCTGCGCGCCTGGCTGCGCACCAGCAGCGGGAAGTCGGCCACCAGGAATTCAAGTGCACCGCGCCAGCGCGTCGGCGGCGTGCGGTACAGCACGCTGTGGCCCTGCTGCATCAACTGCTGCAGGCGCTGCACCAGCTGCGGGCTGTAGCCGCGCTCGCGGGCCAGTGCCAGCTGCTGGCACAGGCGCCGGTAGCGCTGCGGGAAGGCGGCGTCGTCCACTGCCAGCGCGCTGGCCTTGCGCCGCGTGCGGCGCGCAGCACCAGCACGCAGCAGCAGCCAGTGTTCCAGGTCCTGCCATTCCTGCTGGTAGCGGGCGACGAACTGCTCCTGCTTCATCGCCGCCCCAACAGCCAGTTGGCCATGGCATACAAGCGCAGTACGCCGACCTGGCCGTGGGTGCCGGTCAGCGGTTCGGCGATGCCGGCCAGTTCCTGCTGGCGGGCCGCCGACAGCCGTGGCGCGCGCTCGGCGAAGGCCATCAGCGCGGCCTGCTCTTCCGGTCGCAGCGGCTGCGGCGGGGCCAGCACGCTGTCGATGGTGGGCGGAGGCGGCAGGTACAGCACGGGCGCATGCACCACCACGGTGCCGGCCACCAGATCGCCCAGGCGACGGCCATGGGGATCGAACAGGCTGCTGATCAGGCCCAGTGCATAGCCGAACGGCAGCATGTCCACGGTGCGCAGCAGGTTGCGGGTGATGGCAGGCATCCAGCCTACCGGCGCGCCATCGCGCGCAAGCACGCGCAGGCCCAGCGCGCGCTTGCCGAGGGTACGGGCCCACAGCGCTTCGCAGACGATCGGGTAGGCCCAGTACACCAGGAACATCAGCACCAGGCCGAGCCCGGAGCCGAACGAATCCAGCAGTGCCAGTGGAATCGACATCACCACCAGTACCGCGATGCGCACGCCCAGATCCACCAGCCACGCCATCGCCCGTGGCACCGGGCCGGCTGCCGGCAGCTGCAGCGGCACACCCTCCGGCGTCACCACCTCGCGGTAGGTATCGAGCATCGGTGCGGCCATCAGTGCGATGGCCTTCGTTGTGGGCGCCGGAGTCCTCTCCGGCAGGCAGCCACAGGCATGGGGGTCTCGACAGGTCCTGGTCGGGCCCAGACTTTAGCAGAGCCGCATGGCGGCGTTGGCTGCTCAGCCCAGGTATTCGTCCTTCAGCCGCACGTAGTGGTCGGCCGAGTAGTGCAGCGACTCGATCTCTTTGTCGCTCAGCGTGCGCGCCGGGCGGGCCGGATTGCCCACCCACAGCTCGCCTTCGCCAACCACCTTGCCCGGGCCGACCACCGCACCGGCGCCGACGAAGCCATGGCGCTCGACGCACGCACCGTCGAGGATGCAGGCGCCCATGCCGATCAGGCTGTAGTCGCCGATCGTGCAGGCATGGATGATGCAGCCGTGGCCGACGGTCACGCCTTCGCCGATCAGGGTCGGGTAGCCGGCCTTGTTGTAGGGGCTGTGGTGGCTGACGTGGATGATCGTGCCGTCCTGCACATTGGTGCGCGCGCCGATGCGCACGTAATTGACATCACCGCGGATGACCGTGCCCGGCCACACTGATACGTCCTCGGCCAGCTCCACGTCACCGATGACGGTGCAGGCCGGGTCGATGTACACGCGCTCGCCGAGGATGGGCATCTTGTCGCGGAAGGGGCGCAGCGGGTTCATCGGTGTCTCCGGAAATCAGGGCGTTCGCGACGATGATACGCGTGCGTCCGCTGGGGAAGGTACCGCCCTGGGGCCGCGCGGATACACAGTAGATCCACGCCATGCGTGGATGGTGATCTCGGTGCCGACCAAGGTCGGCAGCTACCAGAAACGGGTGCAACCGCTCAGGACGGCGCGTGCTCGGCCAGCATCCGCCGGAACAGCACGTCCAGCCAGGCGCTGTCGCCCTGTCCGGCCGGCAGCTGCGGGGCCTGCGCCGCGCGAACGGCCATCGCATGGTCAATGTACTCGCTGATGAGCGCGATGCGCGGACGAGCGCTGACCTCGGCGCTGGCGCGCTTGACCACCAGCAATGCGTCGATGGCGTGGCGCACCGGGCCGTCCGGCAGCAACCGGTCCAGCAGATCCTCGAAGGCCATCGGCGGCGGCGTGGGCTCGCTCTCGATCCACTGGCAGGCAAGCAGGGCGCGCAGCACATACAGGTACTTCTTGGTGCTGATGGTGGGCTCACCCAGGTGGCGGCTGTGTGTGGTCCTGGCCATGCTCATGTAGTGCCACCAGCTGCCCAAGGGTGAGTAGAAGCGTTGGGCCGCTTCCCACAGCAGTGCCACCGCAGCGTCATCCTGCCGGTACACGATCGGCGAACGCAGCCATTCGATCAGTGTCGGATTGGATTTTGAGACCAGCCGCAGTGCCTTGCGCAGGTCCCAGCCGCTGACATCGAGCTCATCGTCGATCGGCAGCTCGATCACATCGCGCTGCGCATCGCCCGGGCCGGTGCTCTCGTTGACGCTGAGATACCACGGCTGGCGATGCACGTAGATGAAGCGTGCATCGTAGTCGCTGTCCGGCGAAGAGAAGCCCCAGCCACGGCTGCCGGATTCGCAGGCCAGCAGCACACGCACATTGTGGCGCTGTTCGATGTCGGCGAGGCTGGAAAGAATGGCGGCGCGCTTGTCCGGCGCGATCGGGTGGATGTCGTCCATGCAGTTGTGTTCTTAATGTCGAGCGTTCTCGACTGTAGCGCAGGTCTGCATCGCTGCGCTCGCCGGGCATGGCCCGGCGCTACCAGAGGG
>NZ_JAOCGL010000190.1:0-3874 GCF_029842485.1 Stenotrophomonas sp. GD03777 | reverse complement strand
GCCAGGCGCTCGCGTGCCTGCGCGGGGGAAAGCTCTTGGATGCTCATGGCCGCATTATCGCGCACGTGGCGGCAGGCCGCCTTGACCGATACCTGCAAACATGGGGTAGTGCCAGCCGCTGGCCGGCATGGCCATGAACGCACCGGACGACGCGAGGTTGCCGGCCAGCGGCCGGCACTACCGGTGGGAGCGCGAACGAAGAAGGCGGCCCTGCGGCCGCCTTCCCGTGAATCACTTGCCCTTGACGTGCTTCATCAAGCGCCGCTTTGCCTTGACCTGCCGCTCGGTGAGGACGTTCTTCTTGCCCTCGTACGGGTTGGTCCCCTCGCGGAAGATGAAGCTCACCGGCGTACCGATCAGCTTGAAGCGCTTGCGGAAGAAGTTCTCCAGGTAGCGCTTGTACGACTCCTGCAGTTCCTTCAGGCGGGTGCCGTGCACGATGAAGGTCGGCGGGTTGGAACCGGCCGGATGCACGTAACGCAGCTTGGAGACATGGCCGCGGATGGTCGGCGGCGGATTGGTCTCGTAAGCCACTTCCAGCGCCTTGTTCACTTCGCTGGTGGTGAAGGTCTTGTTCGCCGATTCGTGCGCACGATGCACCGCACGGAACAGCTCACGCAGGCCCGAGCCGTGCTTGGCCGAGATGCGCACCGATTCGGCCCACGGCACGAAGCCCAGCTTCAGCGACAGCATGGTTTCCGCCTGCTCGCGCTGGTACTCGGTCAGGCCATCCCACTTGTTGATGGCGATCACCAGCGCGCGGCCGGCATCGAGCACGGCACCGAGCACGGTGGCGTCCTGGTCGGTCACGCCTTCGGTGGCGTCGAGCATCAGCACGGCCACCTGGCACTGCTCGATCGACTGCATGGTCTTGACCACCGAGAACTTCTCGACAACCTCATCCACGCGCGAACGACGGCGCAGGCCGGCGGTGTCGATCAGGCGGTACTCACGGCCGTCGCGCTCCAGGTCCACCGCGATCGAGTCGCGGGTGGTACCCGGCACGTCGGAGGCGATCATGCGCTCCTCGCCCAGGATGCGATTGACCAGGGTCGACTTGCCCACGTTCGGGCGGCCGACGAAGGCGATGCGGATGCGGTTCGGGTCGTTGTCCAGCTCTTCGCCGCTGCCTTCTTCCGGCAGGCGCTGGATCACTTCGTCCAGCAGGTCGTCCAGGCCCTGGCGATGCGCGGCCGAGACGGTCAGCATCTCGCCGAAGCCATAACGGGCGAACTCGGAACGCACGCTGTCCTCGTCGGTGCCGTCGATCTTGTTGATCAGCAGCAGCGTCGGGCGCGACAGCTTGCGCAGCCAGGCCAGGATCTCGTCGTCCAGCGCCGAGGTGCCCTCGCGGGCATCGACGACGAACAGGATCAGGTCGGCTTCGGCCGCGGCCGCACGGGCCTGGCGCGTGGTGGCGCCGGCCAGGCCTTCGTCTTCCCCGGCGATACCACCGGTATCCACGACGAGGAAATGGTTGTCCTCGTCGAGGCGGCAGACACCGTAGTTGCGGTCGCGGGTGACGCCGGGCTGGTCATGGACCAGCGCGTCACGGGTGCGCGTAAGCGCATTGAAAATAGTCGACTTGCCGACATTCGGCCGTCCAACCAGGGCGACCAGAGGCAGCATCGCGATTACTCCAATTTTTTAGTTTGCCAACCGGAAGGCGGTCAGCTTGCCATCCACGTTCTGCACCAGCAGCACCCCGTCGACGACGACCGGCTGGGCCAGCAGGGCGTCACCGCCACTCTTTGCCCGTGCCGCCATCGCACCATCGGAGGCCTGCAACCAGTGCACATATCCCTTGTAGTCACCGACCACCACGTAGTCGCCGTGCAGTGCCGGGCCGGTCAGGGAGCGACGGGCCAGTGCCGTCTGCGACCACATGGCTGCGCCGCTGGCCTTGTCCAGGCCGAACACGCCGCCCTTGTTGTCGGTCACGAACACATTGCCCGACGATACCGCCACCCCACCGGCGCCGCCATGGTCGCGCGCCCACAGCGGGCGACCGGTCGGGCCTTCGATGGCCATGGTCTGGTTCTTGAAGCTGCTCACGTACAGGGTGTTGCCGTCGAGCACCGGTGCGCCGTCGACGTCCGCCATGCGCTCCAGCTCGGTGCGGCCTTCGCCGTTGCCGAGGTTCTGTTCCCACAGCGTGCGGCCATCCTGCTGGGCCAGGGCCGCAACCGCGCCCTCGTCCTTGCCGATGAACAGCACACCCGGGCCGGTCACCACCGGCGCGTTGCCGCGCACGGTCAGCGCCGGCAGCTCGCTCGGGTTGAACCACTTCTGGGTGCCGTTGCCGACATCGAAGGCGGTCACACGACCGTCGTTGCTGCGCACGTAGACCATGCCCTGGGCAACGGCCGGCGCGGCGATCACTTCACCCGGAACACGGGCGCGCCACTTCTCGCTGCCGTCGTTGATGTCCAGCGCGATGACCTGACCGTCCAGCGTGCCGATCACGACCAGGTTCTCACCGACACCCGGGCCGCCGGACAAGCGCAGCTTGGCCTTCTTCTTTTCCTTCTTCGGCTCCCAGGTCCAGACCTTCTTGCCGGTCTGCAGGTCGATGGCGTGCACGCCACCGGTGATCGCCGCAGCGAACACGTGGCCGTTGGCCACCGCCGGGCCCTGGCGCACACCGATGCGACGCTCGCCCTTGCCGAGGTTGACCGACCAGATCTTGCTGACCTTCACGGTCGGCTCGAACTTGACCAGCTCAGCCGGTTCCTGTGCCTTCTTCGCCGCCGCGTCCTTGCCAGCGAACCAGCCCTTCATGGTGCCGCAGCCGGTCAGGGCCATGCCCATCAGGAGCACGGTGGCGACGCGGGTGATCATGACCTTCTGACTCATCAAACCGACTCCGCAGGGGCGGCAACGGTGCCGCCGGCGTCCATAACCTTGGTTTCCAGCAGGCGCCGCTGCGGCGCTGCCACGTCCAGCGTCTTCAGCGCCTTCTCGTACTGTGCACGGGCCTCATCGCGCTTGCCCTGCGCCATCAGCGCATCGCCATGGATTTCCAGGCTGCTGCTGTCGGTGGCGCTGCCCAGCAGCTTGATGGCCTCGTCGCTCTTGCCGGTGGCCACCAGCAGGCGGGCCACACGCTGGTCGACCACGCGCTGCAGGTCGCCTTCGACCTTCACGTTGCGCAGGGTGGCCAGTGCCTCTTCGTTCTTGCCGGCGTCGACCTGGGCCTTGGCCAGCTGCAGCGCCGCGAGGTCGCCGTAGATGCTGGACGGGCCGGCTTCGAGCGCCTTGACCGCCTTGGCGGCGTCGTCAAGCTTGTTCTGCTGCAGGCCCTGCAGGGCCTTCTGGTACTCGACATTGGCCGAGGCCAGCTTGCTGCCCTGCTCCTTCTGGTACCACTGCCAGCCGGCAATGGCACCGATGGCGATGACTACGCCACCGAGGATGCTGGCGCCATTCTTCCGCAGCCAGCTGCGGACGCGTTCACTTTGTTCGTGCTCGTCGAGCAGATCGTCGATCGCCATGCGTACTCTCGCCCCGCCCGTCGGGAGGGACCATTGGGTTTAATCGAAGGTGGTGAAACCGCGCCTCAGTGCGAAACCGGGACTACGGAGCCTTCAGAGGATACCTGAAAGCGTGCCACGTTGGCTCGCTGGTAGGGGGTCAGATCGACGATAGCGCCGTTCTGCTGAACCTGGACCGCCGAGGCGTTGCCCAGGGTCACCCGGGTCACCTGGCCCGGCGTGAAGCTGCGGGTCTCGCCGGACTTGATCAGTGCCTTCTCGACGGTGCTGCCGTCCGGGCCGCCGATGTCGACCCAGCTGTCGCCGCTGAACTGCATTTCCAGCGCATTGCCGGCAGCCGGGGCCGGCGCCGGGCGCGGCACCGGGGCCAGCGAGGCGAC
>NZ_JAOCGL010000019.1:0-47922 GCF_029842485.1 Stenotrophomonas sp. GD03777 | reverse complement strand
CGGGTCTTGTCAGCCTGCAGCTCGGGATCATTGAGAATCTTGATCCCATCGATGCTGGACAGCGCCACCTGCATCCAGGCAAGGCTCTTGTCGATCTGCGCCTCGGGCTTCTCGTCCTTGCCGGTCACAACGTGCGTGATCAGGCCCTTCACGTCTTCCGTCAGGAATTCATGGAGGTCGCGGCCGAACATGCCCATGCTCGTCGCAACCGCCACGATCAGGGCTGGCGTTCGTCTCTTGAATCAACAGGGCCATCATTGATGAGCCGATATCCCTTCAGCACGTACCACGAAGTGAGCCCAAGCTCAACAATCCAATTCTCGCTCATCGTATACGCGTCGTCAGAAACGCGTACCTCGCCACTCAATCCCGGGGCAATGCTAGATGCAGTCTCTGATCCGCTGTCATTCATCTTTCCGGCACCACGCAATCAAGCTACGGAAGCATGCGGATTCGCCCCTAATACAGCCACCTGAGTCGGCGCACGACTATGGGGCACCTAACCATTTCGATCTGGCTCACATTCAATCGAGCCGGACGACCACAGACCCGCTATAGGACTTCTAGAATTTCTCGAAGATCGGCTCAGAGCAAGCGGAATAGACGGCAGCACAATCGCTTCCTCCTTTCGAGGCACATAGCCGGGAGGCAAACTCCTTAGCACTCTCGATCGTCGCGCCGGTACCAAACTGCGTGGTTCCATCTGTACCCGAGCTGGCTACAACGGCAGCCACGCATTGATTCTTATATGCAATTGTGACCTTGCATCCCACTCCGCCGGATTCAGCACAATTCCTCTGCGCCTCTTCAACAGCCTCCGTCTTCCGTACTCGCCCTGTTGAGGTGCCAGAGGCGCCCGAAGGCGCCAACGAAATTGCGCCCCAGGTCTTGATCCATTTACCCGTCGCTCTAGGCTCACTGGTCGCTGCACCTTCGCCTCCGGGAATCGGTGCGCAACCACCGACACCCGGGCCTCCGATGGGGTACTGCCCCGGAGGACACCTCCCCTCAGCGTGAGCCTCAAAGGCCGATGTAGCGATCATGAACACCAACGGCGCTAGCAAATGAATGATTCTCATCAGGCAACTCTCCTTACACAAACAACGCGAATCTCCGCGAACTAAATAGGCGCCTTGGCAAATCGGCCTGTATCCGACTGCGTATCGGCAACATGTGTAGATCCACACGCAGAGTAGATAACGGTACAACTGCGCCCTTTACCTTCGGCCTCACAGAGCCGCAGTGATTCTGCCTTCGCATCGCGCTCATTCGGCGAGCGATACGCCACAGTCTTCACGTTCATTAGGCGAACATAACCAATCACCGGTCCGGCTAGTGCAACGCACTAATTGTGATATTCGAGAGTAATTTCACACTCTTGCCCACCCATCCGCCGACACTCAGAGAGCGCTAGAGACTTCGCTTCTCGCTTTGATTTTCTGGCCTCCGCCACACCAATCGCCAAAACCTGACTTGTTCGACGACCCGCATCCTGGGCTAGCGCACCCCACCGGGTTTCCCATCTACCCGTTGGCACCTGGCTACCACTCTCAGCACTGGCTTGTCCACCAGGTATGGGCGCACAACCGCCCACGCCCTGCCCTCCAATTGGGTACTGCCCCAGTGGGCAACGCCCTTCTGCCGACGCCACGTTAGAAATGACAAGCAGAAAATGCATTGCAAAGCACTTCATGTACCCACCTCTACCATTCAATCTGCTTCAGGAAGCCAATGGTCTGCTCGTCGGTGAAACGCTTCTTCATGTCCGTCCTCGGTATGGGGACGGACTCTACTTAAGTTAGGCTGGCCCTGAAAACCGGGGGCAGGTCAAAGCGGCCAACCAAGTCTGGTCGATGGACTTCGTGTTCGACCGCACCGCCGAGGGCCGGGTGCTCAAGGCCCTGACCATCGTCGACGATGCCACACACGAGGCGGTGGCGATCGAGGTGGAGCGGGCCATCTCCGGCCACGGCGTAACGCGGGTGCTGGATCGGCTGGCGCTGACACGGGGTCTGCCACAGGTGATCCGCACTGACAACGGCAAGGAGTTCTGCGGCAAGACGATGGTGACGTGGGCGCACTAGCGCGGTGTTCAGCTGCGCTTTATCCAGCCAGGCAAGCCGAACCAGAACGCCGACATCGAGAGCTTCAACGGCCGCCTGCGCGACGAATGCCTCAACGAGCACTGGTTCCCGACGCTGCTGCACGCCCGCACCGAGATCGAGACCTGGCGACGGGAACACAACGAGGAGCGACCGAAGAAGATCTTGGGCGGCCTGACCCCGACCGCCTATGCCCAACAGCTGGCGGCCAAAGCCGCTACGATGAAACCCGGACTCTAAAGAGCCCCGCCACTCAAAACCCGGGGGGCCGTCGAAGTGACTAGTGGCGACACCCAACCTTACCAACTAGATCTGCTGTGCCAGCTCACCACCAATGAAGTGGGCTGATCTTCAGCAGGCTGTTCCCATCACGCAAAGGCCGACTCAGGGATTCCGCCCGTGATTCAACTGACATAGCTCAGAAAGATTCAAATATTGGCTCAGCACAATCCGTGTACAACACCTTGCATTACCCACCACCGTTCTTCGCACAGTAGGAGAGAACCCGACTGGTCGCCTCCTCTCTTGAGCCGGCGACTGAAATGGAAACTATCCCCTTACTGCCCGGCTCAGGGTCAGCATATGCGACGCACTGGTTCTTGTAAGTTGTATCGATCTTGCAGTCTTTCGCCCCGTGTGTCGCGCACCGAGCAAGCGCTTCTGAGACGGCTTCTCGCTTGGAGCGCCTTCCAACGGAAGCCCCCATATCGCCCGTGCTTGCCGCCCCCGCAATTGCCCCCCAAGTCTTGATCCAACGCCCAGTAGCAATAGGACTGCTCTGCACGCCTTCAGCACCGGAGCCCGGAATAGGTGCGCATCCACCTACTCCTTGACCACCGACCGGGTACTGCCCTGGCGGACAACGCCCTTCCGCTTTCGCCTCACCCGTCATAAAAAAACATAGGAGCAAGCCGGCAGGAATGAAGGGCAATATGTATTTCACACTTTTACTCCGTTATGTGTGGCGGCTATTGATTGCCGGGATGTGCAGCTCTGAGGCCGGTTTCGGCAACCCTGGTGGAATCTGATGATGGAAGAGTTGAACGTGCAGTCGCATGACGATCATGCGCACCACTGTCTTGGCCAGAATGCCCCTTCTCCGGAGCGGCCGGCGTGTAGTAGCTACCCGGCGGCTGCCCACTCGGGCCCGGCGCCTGAGCAACCGGGCTGCCACCTATCTGCGAATATGCCATGAAGCTGCCCAAGGTTCCCTGGAAGAACATCGCTGCCATTGGGGGAGCGGTCAGAATCAAGGCAGTCAGGATCAATCCCATGCCGCTCTGCTGCATCGCCTGACTGGTCATGCCGTCACTGGACGCGCCCATGAGCGGGAACTTGTTCACAAGCGCCGTCATCCAGAACGAGGCCGACACGCGGATCACCATGTCCAGCGCGATCGAGACCATCGCCGCCAGCACCGCCATGGAGAACATGGTTCCAATACCGTAGAACAGCCATCGCTGGAACAACTGCTTGGTCTGATCGAACAATAGACTAAGGATGAACTGCGCCCCGAACCAATCAACTCAGCGCCAAAGGCAGAAGCTAGTAGACAAATGAATTACAGAACGACGTTTTATCTCCAAGAGTAATCACCTCGCGCTCACGTTGACCGAACCCGTGGACAACAGCGCCCACCCTTGGCGCAACTTCGCCATCTCAAGCGAAAGCGAAAGCGAAAGCGAAAATAGAAATGGCCCACGTCTTAGCGGGCCACCCCTAAAATAAAAAAAGCAGACCTTCAGTATGCAACCAAGCCCAGCCAGTGTCAGGAATCACATCAACGGAAAGACTTGAACTCAGACTCACTACAGGTCGAGTAGATGACGCTGCACTCGGTACCATTCGCAGCCGCCTTACATTGTTCCAATGCGTTACGCCTTGCAAGCTCCAAGGTTTCCGCGCGGGCAGCTATCGAGCTTGCCGAAGTCGCGCCTTTAGGAGTATCCGCAAGCGCCACGCACTGATTGTTGTAAACGATGAGAACCTGGCACTTCTGCCCTCCTCCCAAACGGCATTGATCCAGAGCCACAGAGATCGCCTCGGACTTGCTTTTGCGAGATTCCGAAACGCCTGTAGCGCTGACGACCCTACGAGCATTGGCGCTGGAGTCTTCCGCAATCGCGCCCCATCGCTTTTCCCACTTCCCAGATGGAGCGGGTGCGGTCGGCGATGACGAAGAATCAGCTCCCCCCCGGAATCGGGGCACACCCAAGAACACCCTGAGCACCACCCACGGGATACTGGCCTGGCGGACACCTGCCCTCGGCATATGCCGCTGCAGGAATCGACAAAATCGCCAAGAGCAACAGAGTCTTCATCATCTTCACCTTCAACGAAAAACGGGTCTTCATTTCACCAACGCGTTGCCCAAGGCACCCGGCGACTTGGATTCAACATGCTGATTTTGACCAGAACCCATCACCGAGCGCCCTTCAAGTTGCGGAGAGGGACCACTGGACCCCTGCGATGAATTCTTCTCCTGCGCGGGCGTGTAGTAGCTACCCGGCGGCTGCCCATTCGGGCCCGGCGCCTGTGCCACCGGGCTACCGCCTATCTGCGAATATGCCATGAAGCTACCCAAGGTGCCCTGGAAGAACATGGCCGCCATTGGGGGCGCAGTCAGAATCAAGGTAGTCAGGATCAATCCCATGCCGCCCTGCTGCATCGCCTGACTGGTCATACCGTCACTGGACGCGCCCATGAGCGGGAACTTGTTCACAAGCGCCGTCATCCAGAACGAGGCCGACACGCGGATCACCATGTCCAGCGCGATAGATACCATCGCCGCCAGTACCGCCATGGAGAACATGGTTCCAATGCCGTAGAACAGCCATCGCTGGAACAGCTGCTTGGTCTGGTCGAACAGAAGGCAAAGAATGAACAGTGGTCCCAAGCCGATGAACAGGGCCATGGCGACCTCATACAGCAGCAACATGGAACCTGCCGTCACTGCAGGTCCGCCCGTGCCCAGGCCGATGAACCACATCGCACGGGTCTTGTCAGCCTGCAGCTCGGGATCATTGAGAATCTTGATCCCATCGATGCTGGACAGCGCCACCTGCATCCAGGCAAGGCTCTTGTCGATCTGCGCCTCGGGCTTCTCGTCCTTGCCGGTCACAACGTGCGTGATCAGCCCCTTCACGTCTTCCGTCAGGAATTCATGGAGGTCGCGACCGAACATGCCCATGCTCGTCGCCACCGCCACGATCAGGGCTGGCGTTCGTCTCTTGAATCACCAAGGCCATCATTGATGAGCCGATATCCCTTGAGCACTTCCCACGAAGTGAGCCCAAGCTTAACAATCCAATGCGCGCTCAGCGTATACGCGCATCATCAGAAATACACCCACAGGATTGCACGCGGGATAGCGGTACGGCCTGACGAACTTGGAGGCGATTCGCGACATCATATTGAGGAGCCCAACTGAATTAAGCCTTCTCAACTAAACGGACGCCACTTAAATCTAGCGCCAACGCGCACCACCCGTCAGCCCCAGACCCCACCTGCCAAGCAGGCATACTTGCAAGCCAGTCTCAAAATTCGCTCACGCTGAAGTTCCACTAGTACTCCTGAAAAATCGGATCAGAGCATGCGGAATAAAATACTTTACACCCTGCGCTTCCCCGCTTTGTGCATTCATCCATTGCAAGTTTCGTCGCGAGAGCCTCCGTCTCGGCTCGCCACGTCACCGCTCCTCCTCTTTCGAGACTCGAAGGGGTAACCATTGCAGCGCATTGGTTTTTGTAGGACATCGTCACTCGGCAATCACTAGCGCCTCCGCGGGCACACTGCGAAATAGCTTCTTTTTCTGCAGCGCCTTTCGAACTCTGACCCGTTGATGCACCGGCATCACCGCTCGGAGCAGTGGCAATAGCTCCCCAAGTTTTCAACCAGCGGCCTGTTGGCCTAGGCGCCGCCGTTGCATTCGCCCCACTGTCCCCGCCCGGAATCGGTGTACACCCCCCCACGCCCTGCCCACCAATGGGATATTGTCCGGGTGGACAACGACCTTCTGCGCTAGCGGACGGAGCATCCACCAAGAAGAGGATCAACAGCAAAGACAGCATCGAGGCGTACGCTGCTACCAGTTGCTTCGCCCTGAATTTATTCGCTGCACGCATCACAATCACCTTGGCTCTATCTCGGTTTATTGCCAATCCCCATCCTGCCTGGATCATGCTCGGGCGTGGAGTTAGAAGGACCGGTGAACATCTTTGTTGGAGCACCAACTTCATTAGCGCCTTCACTTCCCTTGCTCGTCGAAGGCTTATCCGGCGTGTAGTAGCTACCCGGCGGCTGCCCGCTCGGGCCAGGCGCCTGTGCCACCGGGCTGCCACCTATCTGCGAATATGCCATGAAGCTACCCAAGGTGCCCTGGAAGAACATGGCCGCCATTGGGGGGCGCAGTCAGAATCAAGGTCGTCAGGATCAATCCCATGCCGCCCTGCTGCATCGCCTGACTGGTCATACCGTCACTGGACGCGACCATGAGCGGGAACTTGTTCACAAGCGCTGTCATCCAGAACGAGGCCGACACGCGGATCACCATGTCCAGCGCGATAGATACCATCGCCGCAAGAACCACCATCGAGAACATGGTGCCTATGCCGTAGAACAACTACCTTTGAACAGCTGCTTGGCCTAGGCAAACAGCAGACAGAAGATGCACAGGGACCGCAGGACGAAGAACGAGGCCCAAAGCGACCTCGTACAGCAAACGCTCTGAATGTTGGTTTGGTCAATACTCGCTAACAAGCCGTAATGCGACCTCTAACAACTCATGCCTGTACGCCCCGGTCGCACTTCGCTCAGTAAGACTTGAAGAGCGGCTCAGTGCAGTCGGTATAGAGCACCTTGCATTGCCCAATGCTCTCCTTACTGCACGCAGCCAGCACATTCTGGGTTGCACTTTCGCGCGATGCTCCCGTGTTCGTCCTTACCTTCCGTCCTTCCTGCGCGGTCGCGTAGGCAACGCACTGGTTCTTGTAAGTTGTCAGGACTTTGCAGTCGGTCGCCCCATACTGCGCACATCGCTCTTGGGCTTCTGTCTCGGCTGCCGACTTATCCTTATGACCCTTGGATGCCCCCATGTCACCGGACGCAGGTGACAGAGAGATGGCACCCCACGTCTTGATCCAACGGCCGTCGGGCCTGGGCGCAGATGTGCCGCTCTCCCCCCCAGTTGGAATCGGGGCGCACCCACCGACACCCGGGCCACCGATTGGGTACTGACCTGGCGGGCAACGCCCTTCTGCAAATGCTTGGCCGGCAGCTACCAACGTAATCATCAGAAGAATCACGCGCGAAGCCAAAGACATATTTACCTCTTCATCAATTGCCGCTGATCTTATTCGCAGCCCGGAGCCCAGTCTCCTGGGGGGACAGCAGCCCCCCTTGCGGAACAGTGAGCCTGCCATTCCCAGCTGAATTACTGGTTTCCGGATTGACAGAATCCTGCTTCGAAGGAGCAGCTGGTGTATAGGTGCCGGGTGGACGCCCATCCGCACTCGGAGTAGCGGCTGCGCTACCACCTATCTGCGAATATGCCATGAAGCTACCCAAGGTGCCCTGGAAGAACATGGCCGCCATTGGGGGCGCAGTCAGAATCAAGGTCGTCAGGATCAATCCCATGCCACCCTGCTGCATCGCCTGACTGGTCATACCGTCACTGGACGCGCCCATGAGCGGGAACTTGTTCACAAGCGCTGTCATCCAGAACGAGGCCGACACGCGGATCACCATGTCCAGCGCGATAGATACCATCGCCGCCAGTACCGCCATGGAGAACATGGTTCCAATGCCGTAGAACAGCCATCGCTGGAACAGCTGCTTGGTCTGGTCGAACAGAAGGCAAAGAATGAACAGTGGTCCCAAGCCGATGAACAGGGCCATGGCGACCTCATACAGCAGCAGCATTGAACCTGCCGTCACCGCAGGGCCACCCGTGCCCAGGCCGATGAACCACATCGCGCGGGTCTTGTCAGCCTGCAGCTCGGGATCATTGAGAATCTTGATCCCATCGATGCTGGACAGCGCCACCTGCATCCAGGCAAGGCTCTTGTCGATCTGCGCCTCGGGCTTCTCGTCCTTGCCGGTCACAACGTGCGTGATCAGCCCCTTCACGTCTTCCGTCAGGAATTCATGGAGGTCGCGACCGAACATGCCCATGCTCGTCGCCACCGCCACGATCAGGGCGGCGCGCGCCATGTTGGTCACCAGGATCATCATCGAGTCCCGGCTGCGGCCGGTGACGATCCGATAGCCCTGTACCAGCACCCACAGGGTCATCAGGGTCAGCGCGATGCCGCCGACCCACGTCATCATGTTCTCCATCAAATGGAAGCCGAACTTGCCAATCCTGTCGCGCAGGTAGTCAAGAATCAGCTTGAAGAACACGAAGTCGCCGATCGACTGGATACGCACAGCGTGCTCCATCAGATCCTGGAACCCGCCCGAAAAATCAAAGTTGGCAATCGACCTGATCGTCATTCCTGCAATCCCTTGGTAATACCGCTTTTGCACCGGTGGCCGCCCCTTGCACTTGCTCTGGCCACCCCACCGCCTGCCTCAATCGATGGACAGTGCAGCCTTCAGCGCGACTGTCTTCACCAGATCGCTCGCAAGGGTCTTGGTGGGATCTCCCTTGAGCGCCGCCTGTGCCACAATCTTCTGGTTGGCTTCCATGACTTCAATGTAGGCATCGTAAGAACGCATGCGTCCTTCCCAGCTCTGCGCTGCCACTTCCAGGTTGTTGGCCATGCGGGTCGCTTCGCTGTCCGAACCCTGGACGTTGCCCTGATCATTGCTGAAGATGCGCAGATCGAATATTTCCTTCAGGCCCGACTCCATCTGGGGAATGGACTGCGCGAGGAACATGACCGAATCGTTGTACTTGCGATTCTGCATCATGCGGATGTTCACGCAGATCTGGGTCTGCTGCTCCTTCATGTCACCGGTCGGATTGAACACAAGACTCTTGAAAAGATCGCCGGGCGAGAAACTGCTCTTGCTGCCACAGGTTTCCGCCACCAGATAGTCCGCAGGCACGGGTACCAACGGCTGCCCCTCCGGCAGGCCGATCTTGCGCATCTGAGCCTGCACCTTCACCAGCGCCTGAGCGTACTGGTCCAGCGTCCTTTTCCAACGCTCTGCCTGCTCGGCATACTCGGCAGCGTCGGCCGCGTAACTGGTGATCGAGTTCTTGTACTCATAGATGGCCTGCATCAGGTTCGAGTAATCAAACACCGGCCAGCCTGCGTTCGCCGTCGTGGTTGCCAACGACATCACGGCGCCCAATGCCAACGCGCTCAGTCGAGTGCTGCGCGGCATACCGGCCTTCTTCCTGTTCTTGCTCAGACTGTTCATCATCGTCTCCATAGTCGGTCGTTCAAGAGCGTCGGGACACCCGACTCATGCCACGGCCTCAGCACTCGCCGTCTTGCCCGAACCCTTTCGATTCTTATAGAAATCTTCCAACCACTGTTCCGGCGTGAGCTCGTCCACGGTGATCCGATTGCGGACTGCAGCCGTCTGCAACACCCGATGCATGATGTCGATGTTGTCGGTCGAGGCCGAGATCACCGACAGGATGTCGTCCATGCCACGCAGGTTGAGCTGGCACACGCTGGAGGCATGACCCTGCTTGACCAGGAAGCAACGCGAGCGCTCGTCCAGGGCGGTAACCACCCTGAACTCGGCCTCGGTCAGCTTCAGGCCGTCCATGTAGTCGCTCTTGCTGGCATTCGGGTTCGGCAGCAGGATCAGCGTGGCGGTCTGCTCGATCAGCGCGGCGGAGATATCGCTCTTCAGCGCGTCCTCCGGGCTCTGCGTCGCGAAGATGCCAAGACCGTTCTGCTTACGGATGGTCTTCTGCTTGTTCTTCGCGAACTCCTTCAGGCCACCCTCGCCGTCCAGGATCTTCCAGAACTCGTCCATCACGTAGATCAGCGGACGACCATCGATCAGCGACTCCAGGCGGTGCAGCAGGTAGTTGATGACCGGCACACGCACTTCGGGGTTGTCGATGATGTCGGTGTAGTCGAAGCCGATGATATTGGCCTTGCTCAGGTCGACGGTATCGACCGGATTATCGAACACCCAGCCCAGCGAATTGCCCGAGGTCCAGCGGCGCATGCGCGCGTAGAGGCCATCGTCGCCCATGTTGGGCAGGCTCTTCTGGAAGTTGGTCATGCTGCGCAGGTGCATCGGCGTATCGAGCATGCTCTCCACTGCGCGGTAGATGTCCTCTTCCTCGCGGGCGCTGTACTCACGCTTGCCGGCCAGCACCTTGATCAGGTCGGCCAGGAACTGCACGTTGGCTTCATTGTTCTCGCACTGGAACGGGTTGAAGCCGGTCGGCGCGCCGTTCTCCAGGGCCAGATAGTTACCACCGCAGGCGCGCACGAAGATCTCCGCACCGCGATCCTTGTCGAAGAAGAAGATGGTCGGCGACGGCTCATACTTCTGCACCTGGCTGAGCAGGAAGTTGATCAGCGCGGTCTTACCGGTACCGGACTTGCCGATCACCATGGTGTTGGCGATCGCCTTCTCCCCCAGCGAGTTTTCCGACGGATGGGTCGCGTGGAAATTGAAGTAGTACGGCTGGCCGTTGGTGGTCTGCAGCGTGGTGACGCAGTCGCCCCACGGGTTATTGTGCTGCTTGCCGGTGGCGAAGTTGTGCAGCGGCGAGAGGCCCAGAAAGTTCAGCGAGCTGACATTGGCCAAGCGTGTGCGATAGCGCCAGTTGCCCGGCAGCTGCGAATAGAAGGACGAGGTAACCGCCAGGTCTTCCTTGGTCGACACGAAGCCGGCGTTGGATAGCTCTGCGCGGGTCGAAGCGACGTTCTGCGACAGCTTGGCCTGGGTGTCGCCGTAGACCGCCATGATGAAGTGGTATTCACCCAGCACGAAGTTGCCCGACGACAGCTGATCCATCGCCTGGTCCAGCTCGACGATCTGGCTCACCGCCTTGTCACCTGAGGAGATCATCATGCCCTTGGTGCGGTCGAGCACCTTCAGCGCATCCTGACGTCCCATCGGGCTGAACGAATGGGTGATGACGTACTCGTAGTCCAGGTACTTCAGGCCGTTGAGAATGCCCGGGTAAGTGCCCTCGGCATACTCCTTGATATTCAGGATGGCGCCGAAGTGGTTGGCACCGTTGGGGGTATTGATGACGAAGTCACCGGTCTTGGCCGAGAACATATGACGGCTGACCGGCAGGTAATCCTTGATTGGCGCCGACAGCACCGGCACCGGCTCGTCGATGCGATTGATCAGGTAACCGAACAGCTCCAGCGTTTCCGAGAACACCACGCCATTCTTGGCCTCGTACATGCCCAGGCGGTATGGCGCGTAGTCGCGGATCACGGCCTCGACGTTGCCGGCCAGTTCCATCAGCTTTTCGACTGCCTGCTCCTGCTCCGCGCGCAGCTTGTCCACGTTCGCCGACTTCTCGACGAAGCGCTTACCCGCCACCACGGGGCGATAGATCATGGTCAGGTACAGTTCGTTCTGCATGATGCGCTGCGAGGACAGCATGCCCATGTACTGGTCGGACACGTCCTGGTTGAAGCGCTGCTTGTAGTTGCTCTTGCCCTTCAGCGTGCGGCGACGACGGATGTCGTGCACCCAGAAGGCGACGTTGACGAAATCCGGCGCGCGCAGCGTCTGCAGCAGGCGGTTGAACGTGTTGTGGCGATGTTCGAGCTCCCACTCCTCGCGGCCGACGAACGGCAGCCCTTCCAGATGCCAGGTCAGCAGGTAATCGCCGCCCGTGGTCTTGACCACGTTCGGAGCGACATGCGACGACAACGGAATGAACTCACTGATGGAGGTGTCAGGGCTGAACATACGACTGCTTCCAAAGAGGTAGTGCCAAGGAGTTACAAAAGACCCGGCGGGCGCGGACGCCCGCCAGGCCGGATCCGGACCTCAATCCATTCGGGCCGGCTTGTCGCGGTAATGATTGGGGTTGAATACCCACATGCCATCGTGTTCCTGCACGTTGCGGACTTTCAGCTTGAACATCAGGCGCAGGCCCAACAGGCGGAAGATCATTTCGTCACGCTTGGCCATCTGCCGCATGATGAAGACCGCCACCGGAATGGTGAGCAGGAACCAGAAGTTCGTGTACATGCTGAGCAGCAGCAACCCACCTGCCACCATGAAAAATGGCAGGTAGGGGACGCCCAGGAACATCGCTGGGCGCGTGCAGCCGCGGAACACGACGTTCTTATGCACTGTAGTACTGAATCACGTGGTTGATCAGGTAGGAGGTGCTGGTGCCACCACCGCACTTGCCGTCGCTACCCTCGCCCAGCAGCATGCGCGCAATCTGGCCGGCGGCACCGATCAGCACGCCACCGATCAGGATCGGCGCGACGTCACCGATGCGCTTGTGCGCGAAGGCGATCTGGTAGCCAGCGAAGATCACCGCAATGGTCACGACGGCGATCGAGGCCATGTTCAGAAGGCCGTTGATGTTGGAGAAGAAACCGCAGACCTTCTTGTCGGTGCCGCCGAAGTCGGTGCCGGTTGCGAACACCTGCGGGGCGAACAGTGCGCCAACGAAGATCGTGGCCATCAGCAGGGTCTTCAGCGTGCGCTGGGCCTGGACGAGGTCGAGATTGGATCGCTTCATGGATTGATTTCCTTGTTGATGGACTAACACAACTGAATCGACCAGCCGGGGGACTGGCCGCACCACGACTTCGTCAGAACACGAAGGCCGCATCCCCTGCGGGAATCTGCTGCACCGGTGCGGCCTGCACCGGCGCGTTGAATGAATTGTCGGCACCTGCCACAGGCTGGTTACGCTCGCTCCAGGGCCGCAGCATCACGGGCCCCTCATTGCTGGCACCGGCGGCGCCCGGCAACTGCTGCGGCATGGCCATCGCCTGTGCGGGGCCCTGCTGCGGCAGCTGCTGCGGCATGCCAGCGGCCTGCTGCTGCGGATAGGCGGCCCCTTGGCTGGGTTGCGCCTGAGGCTGCATCATCCTGTCCACCGAACCCAGCACCACCTTGGACAGTGCCTGGTCGGCGATGTTCAGCAGGCTGCCCCGCGCCATCGCACCGGTGGACGGGTACACGACATAGGCGCGTGCGGGATCTTCCGACGGCACGTACACCGGGCCATTGGATTGAGCAACGATGCGCGCCTGCGCCGGCGAAGCGAGCTGCGGGTGATGCTCGACCTTCACCGCGCGGCGCTCACCCCGACTGACCACGTCGATCGGTGCGACACCATTGCTGGCAATCTGCTGGCCGCGGCGGATCGAGTCGTAGATCTTCTGCACGTAGCCGTGACGGAAGCCGGTCTCGAAGTTGCCCGAGTAGTAACAGCTGAACGACTTGCCCCAGTCACCACCGGAGCGTTTGTAGCACTCGGCGAGAATGCGCGAACCGGCCTGCAGGTTCGGGCACTGCTGGAAGGCCTTCTCGTAGGAATCCAGCCCGTATTTGCCCAGGTTGTAGCGATTGACCTGGGCCAGCCCGATGGAGAAGTTGTAGCCCTTCTCTTCCAGCATGCGCACCGTCGCCAGCGCTTCATCCAACGCCTTGGGCTGGCGCACCAGTGCACCGCCGACCACGCCGATGGCGTAGGGATTGCGCGACGATTCGACGTTGATGACGTGCTGCATCACATCCATCGACACGGCCATCTCCGGGCACGCCATCATTTCCAGTCCTGGCAGCATCCCTCAGCCCTCCTGCCCCTGGGCACGCCCAGGATTGAAGTCGATGCCGGTGATGTAGCGCGAGCCGGCATGCGCCTTGATATGCACGACGATGTCGATGGTCATCATCAACAGCCGCTTGATCACGTTGAACTCCAGGCCCGAACCCTCGGCTGAAGCCTTCACCATCAGCGCCAGCTGGTCCCAGGTCTGCTCCGGGCTGCCGGCATGACAGCTGGTGATCGAGCCCGGGTGGCCGGACGCGCAGTTGCGGATGAAGTAGAACGCTTCGTCACCGCGCAGCTCGGCCAGGATGATGCGCTCGGGCTTCATGCGCAGGCAGGCTTCCATGCAGCTCTTGGCCGTCACATTGCTGGTGCTCTGCCCGCCCTTGGAATACAACAGGTGCACCACGTTGGGCTGGGTCAGGAACAGCTCGCGTGCGTCCTCGATGGTGACCAGGCGCTCGTTGTCCGGGATATGGTTGACCAGCGCCTTCATGAAGGTGGTCTTGCCGCTGCCGGTCGCACCGGATACCACGATGTTCTTGCGGTACATCACCGCACGCCGGAAGAACTCGGCGTACTCTCGCGAATGACGCAGCTCCAGCAGCTCGCGATCCTGCTCGCTGATGCTGCCATCGCTTTCCAGGATCTGATTGAAGAAGCCGTCTTCGTGATACTGGCTGAGCGACTTGGTGTGCTTGGACGGCAGACGGATGGTGATCGACACCTTGCCTGCATCACATGCAGGCGGAATCACGAACTGCGCACGCTGGCCAGTGGGGAACGTGAGCGACACCACCGGATCGGCATCGGTGATGCGCTGGCCGGTGTTGCTCTCGTTCACCACCGCCGTGCAGAACTGCCGGGCCCGCTCGAAGGTCAGGCTCGGCACGTCCACCCGCTGCCACCCCGCCCGGGTTTCCAGGTACAGCTCACCGGGACGGTTGATGCAGATTTCCGTCACTTCCGGAGAGGTCATGTACTCGGCGATGCCCAGCACTTCGTACTGATAGCGCAGGAAATCGCTGGAGACGAGGGCGAGGGGTGACACTTCGGCGTCCATGATCGTTCGTTGGGTTACCGGCGGGGATGCAGCACGTTGGTGAAGTCGACGTCCTTGGCGACGTAGACGTTCACGATCGTGCCCTGGTTGATGGTGACGGTCGGCGGACGACGGTTGCTGCTGAGTGCCTCGTTGGCCAGGCGCTCCATCGTGCGTGCGGTAGCACTCTCATAGGGCGACTGCACTGTCATGCCGTTATTGGCGATGGTGGTCGTCTCCGGACCGTGTTCGGCGGCTGCGTACTTGAAGGCATCGGAAATCAGGCTGATCATCAGCGCCGAAGCGATACGGCTACCCCAGTGCGCGCTGTACTGGCCCGGATGACCGGCGCCACCCAGCTGATCCACGCCCGGGCTGGACATCGCAACGTCGATGCCATTCGGTGTGGTGATGCGATCCCAGATCACTTCCACGCGCTTGCCCATCGGACCGCCGCCGTAGGCGCCATAGATCTTGGAGCCCTTCGGCAGAAGCAGGTTGCGACCGTTGATCGAGTACACCGGCTCGGTCAGCAGGCACGAGGTGTAGCCGGCGAGGTCGGTGATGATGCGGGTTTCCAGCACGCAACGCAGGTAGGTGCCACGCACCAGCAGCGCATCGGGGCTTTGGATGTAGGTGGCGCTGGAGACATCCTCGACGTCCGGGCCGCGGCGAACCTTTGCGGGAGCGGTGTTGCCGTTCTGCGCCTGCAGCGTGGCGAGCATGGCCTGTTCGTAGGATGAAGGAGGACCCCCAGCCTGACCCTGCCCTTCACCCATGCCACCCACGCCACCGCCAGACCCGGCAATGCGGCGATCAAGCAGCGAGGGGCCACGCTCGATCTCGCGCTCCTGACGCGTGCCCATCATCGCTGGCGAAATGGCATTGCTCTCCTGCGGCGGCAGCGGTGGCAGCATCGGAATCGGGTCAGCGGGCTGCATCGCCTGCGACGGAACCGGATCCGTCTGCACGGCGTCCGGCAGCGTCGGCGTAGACACGCGCGCAACTTCCGGCACCTTCTGCACGGCATTCTTGTCATCCTGCCCCTTCCGGAACAGCAGGAAGCCCATGGCCACAAGCAGCAGCACGATACCGCCGAGGAACAGCAGCGCCTTGCGGTTCAACCGCTGCTCTTCGGCCGAGCGCAGCTGCGGCGCGGCCGCATCCAGATCCGGCGCGGGCTCGGCCTGGGTCGTGCCGAAGTAGGGATTCGACGGCGCGTCCGCGGCACCCTGTGCGCCGTACGGGCTCTGGCTCTCGTCGCGTCCGTTGTTCGGGTCGTTTCCGGGAGTGTTCTGCTGGCTCATTTCTTCACGTTCCTTCGCAGGCCGACGACGAAGTCGCCGTGGCGGATGACCAGGTACGGGTGCGTCCCGTGCACGATCAGCGTATTGCCTTCAACCGTGGTGTTGACCACGAAGTCTTCACCGTATTCCGTTTCACGACCGAACACCGCCGGGAAGATGCCGGTCTTGTACTCCGGCGAATTCGGCAGTTTCAGGTAGGTGAAACGACCATCGTCGTAGGCGTTGACCGGGATCAGCCACCCCATCTTCTTCGCCTTGCTGGTCGAATAGGAGTAGTTGAAGTTGTACTGCCGGTCCTTGGCCAGTTCCGAGCTCAACAACGGCTTGGCCTCTTCTTCGACCGCTTCCTGGGCGACACCGAACACGGTGTCGTTGGGATAGACGAAGGCGATCTTGTACTGCACGCCTGCACGGCGTGCCTGCTCCAGCTGGCGCCAGTCGGTGGCTACTACCTTCAGTTCGAAGATGTAGGAATGGGTCTCGGTGCGCACCATCATGTTGGTGTCGACGTCGACGTTCTTCGGCTTGAGGTAGAACACGTTCTCGCGACGGGTCAGTTCCCAGCCGCTGCTGAAGCCGGTGCTGTAGTCGAGGATCTTCTCGTTCGGGCTCAACTCGATCTGGGTGGTCAGGCCCAGGCCGGTGCGAACCGGATAGATGCGGTCCTTCTCGTACTCGTAGTGGTCAACCGCCTGCGCCATCGCCGCTGCTGAGAACAGCAACGACAACATCGACAGCAGCGCCAGCGCGCTTCCCCTGATATTTCGACTACTCATCGGTTGCTTGCTCCATCAGCAGTTCCGGTGGAATTGTTCTGCGCCGGCCTCATGGCCGGCTGTCCGGGCATGGCCTGCCCCGGCATTGCTTGCCCCTGCACCGGCTGACCCGGCATCGGTTGGCCCTGTACAGGCTGTCCCGGCATTGCCTGACCCGGTACCTGGCCGTTGGCTGGCACCGCGACCGGCTGGCCGGTGGCCGGGTCGATCATGGTGGCCGCGGCCGGATTGTTGGGATCGTAGACACCCTGCGCCTGCTGCGCGGCCTGCGCGGCCTGCTGCGCCTGTGCCTGCATGGCGCCGTCATCCGGCACCGGCACGCCACGCGAGTAGTCGTTGTCGACGCGGTACTCGGTGACCTGGAACGCCAGCGGATTGAGGATGCGATCCTGCTCGGACAACGCCAGGTTCTGGTTGTACTCGAAGCGCATCGTCACCAGCTGGTTGTCCAGGTAGGTAGAGACGCCGGTGCGCTTGTCCAGCAGGCTGCGCTGGATGCGCACCGAAGCGCCGCGGAAGCTGCCGTTCGGTTCTGCGCCCAGCGGCGTGATGCTGAGGATCTTGACCCGGATCGCGCGTTCGCGGCCATACATCACGAACGGGTTCTGCGGATTGTTGCCGGCATAGCGGACACGCATGGACTGCGCCACCGGATCGGTAGACATCACGAACACCAGTTCCCAGTCACGCAGCCCCATCACCGCCGAGTCGTACGATTCGCGCGCGAGCACGTACTGGGCGACGTTACTGCGATTGATCGCTTCGTTGGTGGTGATCGTCTCGCCCTGGAACGTGCCACTCAGGCGCGCGACGGTCGCGGTACCCGTGTAGGCATCGGCCATCACCAGGAACGGCACCTTCTCCTTCAGCGGCAGCATGTAGTAGTAGCCCCCCGCCAGCGCGAGCGACATCAGCAACGAGCCCGTGGCGACCCACCACGCGCGCCGCTCGCTGCGGCGCGCCATGTCGGCCACGGTGATCTCGTAGCTGACCGCCTTGGCGACCGACTGCTCGACCTTGGGACTATTGCCGGGATCCTTCTTGCGGAACATGGATTCTTCCGTACTGCTGAAACATCAATGGGCGTGGCACCCCTGCGACAGGCGCGGGGAGCGGCACGTTCGATGATTTCGAGGTGGGCTCAGGTGCCGCTCTTGGAATCAGCGCCCTGCGCCGACGCGGTCGGCGTCGAGCCAGCGCTCTGCACAACGATCTGGTTGCCAACGATGGAGACGGAGATGCCCTGCGCCGCATAGGCTGCGGTCAGATCGATCACGGCCTGCTGTGCGTTGGTGGTGTCGATGTTCGAGACCGCGCCATACAGAGTGAAATCCGAGCTGAGGCGGTAGTCCAGCGTGCGCCCGGAATCCTTGGCCCAGCGCTCGAGCATGGCTTTGAGCGTGCCATCCATCGGCGAGGCCTGGTAGACGTAGCTGGAGTACAGCGGAATTTCGGTCGTCGTCGCAGCAAAGCGGTTGACCGGCTTCCAGCGGCCTCCGAAATCCGGAGCGGACTTGGTGGCGCAACCGGCCACCATCAGCGCCGCCACTGCGGCGATGGACATTTTCGCGATAAACGCCTGATTCATACGGGCTTCACTTTGACGTACGAAAAAGCAGTCCCGAGCATTGGTCCCCTGGTCGTCCGGCGCTGCATCGCGCACGCCGGAATCGGAGGGACACGCTGTGTGCAGCGCACCCACTCCGGCTCCCCTGCAGCCCAAAGGCTGCCAACCAGGTCGCGGGGCCATCGGCGCAGCCGACAACACATCCGCATACCTCACCAACGTCGAAACCATCCTTGTTTCCATGGCACAAACTCCTGGCCACCCTGCTGCTACATCTTCGACATCCAGCACACACTTCTGGACGACATGCACAGGGTCGCACCACCACGCGTCAATTCCATGTCAGACAAGTCTGAAAATCCATGAACAAATGCCAAATTCTTGACCGAAATCACGAATTCACATCCTTAACTTCGAATCAAATTCACAAATTAAGCGTCGTGAATTAGACGTTCAGCATCGGAACGTCCACCTTCGGCAGCAGCCTCGAAGTGAAGTAGCGGTCCTTGTAGTAGCGGATCTTGTCGCACTTCACCGGATGCGGTATGCCCTCATACAGGAACACCTCCATGTCCGGCCCCATTGCCTTCAGCTCCTGCGGCAGCATCAGCGCGCGCCGTTCCTCGGTGAAGTTGTGGGTCTTCTCGCGGGCATGGGTGACGTTCTTCTTGCGCACCGTGGTGTAGCCCAGCATGTCCGAATAGTCATTGGCATCCTGTTGCTCACGCGGCGCGTACAGGATCTGCAGGGCATGGTTGGTGATGATGGTGCGTGACACTTCCCGGCCGTAGGTGGCGTCGAGCTGGGACATGCTCTGGATGATCGGCAGCAGGCGGATGTTGTAGCCAGCCATGTAGGACACCGCCGAGGCGATGATCTCCACTTTGCCGATCGAGGTGAATTCGTCCATCAGCAGCAGGCACTGGTACTTCAGGTCCGGGTTGGACTTGGGCAGTTCCTTGGTGTTGAGGTTGATCAGCTGGCTGAAGAACAGGTTGATTATCAGCCGGCTCTCGGCCAGCTTGTTCGGCTGGATGCCGATATAGATGGTCATCTTCTTCTTGCGGACATCGGTCAGCAGGAAGTCGTTGCAGCTGGTGGCCTTGTCCAGCACCGGATTGATCCAGGGATTGAGCGGTTCCTTGAAGGTGCCCAGGATCGAGGCGAAGGTCTCATCGGCCTGCGACAGCATGTTGGCGAACGCCGAACGGGCGTTGGCGCTGAGGAACGGCCGCTCCGACAGGGTCTTGAGGTACTTCTTCAGGTCGGTGCCGTCGCCGGAGGACAGACGGTACACCGCACCGAGCGTGGGGGTGCCGGCGCCGCCCGGGAAACCGCTGCTGCGCTCGTCGTCCCAGTTCTCGAACAGGTACAGGGTGAAGGCCATGAACGCGTTGCGCGCCTGGCTGACCCAGAATTTCTGGTCCTCGGCCCCGTCCGGATACAGCATCGCGGCGATGCTCATCAGGTCCGAGACGCGGAAGGCCGGATCATCGGAGACGTAGCTGAGCGGGTTCCAGCGGTGCGTGCGCCGGTCCTCGGCGAAGGGATTGAACAGGTAGATTTCCTGGCCTTGGCTGGCGCGCCAGCCGCTGGTCAGGTCGAAGTTCTCCTGCTTGATGTCCAGCACCACCAGCGATTCGCCGTACTCCAGCAGGTTCGGGATGACCACGCCCACGCCCTTGCCCGAGCGGGTCGGCGCGGCCAGGATCACGAACTGCTGGCCATCCAGGCGCACCAGCTTGCCGCCATGGCTGCCGACCACGATGCTCTGGCCGGTCTTCTTGAACATGCCGTGCTTGGCCAGGTCGGCGCCGGTGGCGAAGCGCGCGTCGCCGTGCAGCGAGCGCTTGTCCTTCTTCAGCAGCAGCACCAGGCCGGCCACCAGCAGCACCAGCAGGGGCAGGCCGAAGCCCACGTAGCCAGCCCATTTGATCTTGCCCACGAAGGGCGCGACCTGCGGTTGGCCGATGGCGTGGACGTACTGGTAGTAGGTGTTCCAGGTGAACAGCTGGGTGTCCAGCCCCAGGAACAGCAGGGTCAGATAGCCGGAAAACACGAAACCGAGCAGCAGGGTCGCCAGCGTGATGATGGCGATGAGCAGATACTTCTTACTGGGCAACACCCGAATCCTCCATGATGCGCACGCGGCGCGACGGCCTAGCGGTGGCGCCAGCGCGACGCCTTCTTCCGCAGGTGGTTCTCGTTTTCCAGCCCGGGCTCCTCGCCCTCTTCACGCACCAGTTGCAGCAAGCGTTGGCGCGCTTCGGCCAGTGATATCAGGTCGGTCAGACGATCCCCATCGTCGGCGACGACCGCATGGCCGACCACATCGCCGGGAGCGTACACCGGCTCGTAGGACACCGCTACCAGCTGATAGCGTCCACGGGTTTCCAGCACATGCCTGAACTCCTGCATCTCACTCCTCCTTGTCGGGGCAACACTGCGTCCCCTGCCTCGCCATCATGCCCGTGGCAGCGTCATGGGCGCATCCACAACCGCTGCGGCTTTTGCGCGAAACTGTGCGCGGATATCCAAGGAGACTGCAATGGACTGGGTAGCACTTGCCCGTACGCTGGCCACCGAGGCCCACGCGGGGCAGATCGACAAGGCCGGCCAGCCTTATATCGGCCATGTGGCGCGGGTGGCGGCCGCCGTGCGCGGCGACGATGACGCCGAAGTGGTGGCCTGGTTGCATGACGTGGCCGAGGACTGCCCGGCGTTTGCCGCGCGGATCGAGGTATTTCCGGCGCCGCTGCGCGAGGCGGTGCAACTGCTCAACCGCGATGCAGCTCCTGACGCGGACAGCTACTACGCGCGCATTGCCGCCCACCCGCTTGCATTGAAAGTGAAGCGCGCCGATCTGGATGACAACGCCGATCCACAGCGGCTGGCGATGCTGGACGGGACCACGGCAGGGCGCCTTCGCGACAAATACGCTCATGCCCGGGCGGCGCTGGGCATCTGAGCCCGCCGCGAGGCGGCGCGGAGGGCCGGCGTGTCACCGATCAAACGCTGATTTACTCTGAGTGCTGCTGCTCCTGTTGCAGTGCAGCAGTACAATGAACGGCTCCCCCGCCCCATCGCGCCCCCGCATGAGCCCCAACTCTTCCCTGGCTGCGCGGCTGACGCCCCGCCAGCGCACCCTGATCATCCTCGCTCTGTCACTGGGTGGCTTCGCCATCGGCACCAGCGAATTCGCCAGCATGGGCCTGATGCTGGAGATCAGCCGCGGCCTGTCGATTTCCGAAACCCAGGTCGGGCACCTGATCAGCGCCTACGCCATCGGCGTGGTGGTCGGTGCCCCGATCCTCGCCTTCGTGGGTGCCAGCTTCCCGCGCCGCAAGCTGCTGTTGGCGCTGATGGGCTTCTACGCGATCGGCAACCTGGCCAGCGCGCTGGCACCGAATTACGGCACGATGCTGGTGGCACGCTTCGTCGCCGGCCTGCCGCATGGCGCCTACTTCGGCGTTGCGATGCTGGTGGCCGCTGCGATCAGCCCTGCCGGCCAGCGCGGCCAGGCGATGTCGCGGGTGCTGCTGGGCCTGTCGATCGCGATCCTGGTCGGCAATCCGTTGACCACCTGGCTGGGCCAGCAGTTGAGCTGGCGCACCGCCTTTGCCCTGGTCAGCGTGCTGGCCATTGCCACGGTGGCGATGATCGCGCGCTTCCTGCTGCCGGACCCGGACGAAGTGCGTACCTCGCCGATGCGCGAACTGCGCGCCTTCAACACTCCCCAGGTGTGGCTGGCGCTGGCGATCGGTGCGGTCGGCTTCGCCGGCATGTTCTGCGTGTTCACCTACCTCGCACCCACCCTCGTGCAGGTCACCGGTGTGGCCGAATCGTGGATGCCGCTGGCAGTAGGCGTGTTCGGCATCGGCGCGATCATCGGCAACATCGCCGGTGGCTGGCTGGTGGACAAGTTCCACTTCAAGGCCGCCGCCGTGGTGCTGCTGTGGTCGATCGTGATGCTGCTGCTGTATCCGCTGGCCGCACAGTCGGTGTGGACCATCGGCCCGATGATCATCACGGTCGGCACCATGGGTGCGCTGGCGGCGGTGCTGCAGACGCGCCTGATGGACGTGGCCGGCGAAGCGCAGACGCTGGCGGCGGCCTCCAATCACGCCGCCTTCAATACCGCCAACGCACTCGGCCCGTGGCTGGGCGGCATGGCGATCAGCGCCGGCTTCAGCCCGGCCAGTACCGGCTATGTCGGTGCAGCCACCGCGATCGGCGGCCTGCTGCTGTGGTGCGTGGCGGTGATGCTGGACAGGAAGCGCAAGACCGTCGCCGCCGGCAACCACTGAAGAACGGACGACCGCATCCACAGGTCAACCGTTCGACTGAGCCGGCTTCGTCGCGCTCCTGACGCGCGATGAACACATTTCGTGGATGTGCATTTGGGCACAGTGCAGCCGACGCCGTTTTCTCGGCCTGCACCGGACCCACAATGCACCACCCTCGCGCCCCTGCCCGCCACGATGCCATCGCCTTGCAGGCCGGCATGCTGGGCAGCGTGTTGGGGGTGGCGTTGTCCAAGGCCATCGCCTTGTCCGCGTTGGCAGCCGATTCGATGATGGGGATCGGGCTGTGGGTGGTGGCCTGCGCACTGCTGGCTGCCTGGGCGCTCGCAGCCTATCTGGCCTGCCTGGCGCTGAGCCGTCGTGTGTTCGTGCTGATGGTGGCGCTGTGCATGGTGCTGATGATCTGCATCGCCTGACCCAGCAGGGGCCGGACTATCGCGCATTTGTTACAGAATAACAAGTGCAATGGGTCCGATTGTGCATGCCCGGCGTCACGGATTTGAATTCCATGACCATCCTGGCATTACCCGAGGCCACCCCATGAACCTGCAGCCTTCATTCCGCGCCACCCTCACTGCCATCGCTCTGGCGTCGCTCAGCGCCTGCGCCACCTACGACGACAGCGCCATGCATCCGACCTGCCAAGAGTCACCCCATCTGAAGGATCTGCCACGCGAGGTCGCTGCCCGCGAGAGCCGTTGCAACAAGGGTGTGGAAGTGTGGTCGAGCGAGCGCGGCGGCAGTGACAAGCCGCTGGACCTGAGCGGAAAGAAAAAGGATCTCTGAAATGGAGCGCTGCCGGTTGCCGCAGCTGTCTTGATCATGTCCATGCACCTGGCTGACTGGCCCATCACAACCGGCGCGCGACGATGAGGTCTCCCCACCCTGTCGAGATTCAGATGCCGGACACTGCCCACCCTGTCATTCGCGCGTTCGAGGCCGTGTTCGATCTGTCAGGGGGCGTGCAGCGCATCACCGCGCTCACGGTCACCTGCCGGCATTGCACATCGACCAGTTCGGCCAGTGAGGACAATCTGGTGCACTTGCCAGGTGGAGCATTGTTCCGCTGCGACGGGTGCGGCTGCCATCAGCCGGTCAGCCATGCCCGGCTGTCGGACTGGCAACCGGCGTCGTTGCTGGGTATCTGAGGACCGCGACGTGATAATGACTGCGGAACAGCGGAAAATACTCCAAGCGATCGCCGCTGCAGAACCGGTGCGCGGTGATGCCGCAACCTGGGCGGTGACCGCCGGATGGGCTGTACAGGCAGAGGACGGGGATATCGATCTCACCGAGGCTGGCCGGGATGCGCTCACCGCGCAGGCAGGTCGTGAGGGCTAGACCCGCCGCTCAGGCCAGCTCCGCCTCCCTTCGCGCTGCGCCGCGATAGCGGCAACCTGCGGAACAAGGGGTGCATCGCTGCCACGTCGGCGGCGAAGTGGCGAGGCCTTCATGTCGGCGGTGTGCAGAGCGTCATGACATGCGCTCGGCTATGCTGCGCCACCTTCCTGCGCCAATGGCGGCCATGCATCCTTTTCCCCTGCCAGTCTCTGCACCTGATCAGCTCGCCTACCGACTGCTGCAGGACAGTGACTGGGCCCGCTCGGCCACTGCCGCAAGCGCACCCGCCGAACTTCGCACGTTACTGGCGATGATCCTGGATTCGCCAGAACCCCTGTGGCTTGCCTGGGGCAAGGAAGACAAGGCGTTCTTCTTCAATGATGCGTACCTGCCCATGCTGGGGGAAAAACTGCACCGCGCGATGGGCAATCGCCTGGAGGATGTCTGGGCGGACGTATGGCCGGACGTGGTGCAGGCCGTCAACGATGCCTTCGCCGGCACCAGCCGCAGCTTCAAGAACCTCCCGTTGATGATGGATCGCGACGGCACGCTGCGTGAAACATTCTGGACGTTCTCCTATTCGCCGCTGCGCGTCGGCTGCGGCAGTGTGGCCGGCATCCTGTGCGTGGTCAGCGAACAGACCGAACGGGTGATCGAGCGCGACCTGCACAGCCGCCAGGTCGCGGCGATCACCGAGCAGGCGCGGGAGGCCCATCTGGAACTGGTGCGCGCCCGCGAGCAGCTGCGCCAGTCGCAGAAGCTGGAGGCGATCGGCCAGCTCACCGGCGGGGTGGCCCACGACTTCAACAACCTGCTGCAGGTCATCACCGGTTCGGTAGACATGCTCCTGCACACGTGGCCGGCAGACGACACCCGGCGCCGCTACATCCAGGCCATTGCAACAGCGTCGGACCGCGCCACCAAGCTGACCGCGCAACTGCTTGCATTCTCGCGTCGCCAGAGCCTGTCGCCGGAGGTCTTCGACCTCTGCGAAAGCGTGCACGCGCTCTCGGATATCATCACCACGGTACTTGGCGCGCGCATCCAGGTGTCGTTGACATTGCCCGATACACCGATGCCGGTACTGCTGGACCGGACCCAGCTGGACACCGCATTGATCAACATCGCGGTCAATGCCCGCGACGCGATCGAGGGACACGGCCGGGTGACCATCGAAGTGGAACGGGTAACCGCCGTGCCTTCGGTGCGCTTCGCCGCGCCGATGAAGGGCGACTTTGCCGCGATCAGTGTGACCGACACAGGAGCGGGCATCGACCCTGCGGTGGTTGACCGCATTTTCGAGCCCTTCTTCACCACCAAGAGCGTGGGCGCTGGGACCGGGCTCGGTCTCAGCCAGGTATTCGGCTTCGTCAAGCAGTCAGAAGGCGAGGTGGACGTGCAGAGCCAGGCCGGCGCCGGTACCCGCTTTACGCTGTATCTGCCACTGGCGCAGGCAGGAGAAACGGCGGAACGGCCGGCGGCGCAATCGGGGCTGCAGCATGGTCATGGCGTCTGCGTGCTGGTGGTGGAAGACAACGTCGACGTGGCCGAATTTGCGGTGGGCGCCCTGCGCGAACTCGACTACAGCGTGGTCCTTGCACGCAATGCGGACGAGGCCCTGGCCGAGCTGGAACGGGATGCCGCGCGCTTCCATGTGGTCTTCAGCGACGTGGTAATGCCGGGCATGAACGGCCTGGATCTGGCCCGTGCCATCCGCGCCCGCTTCCCGGAGCTTCCGGTGATCCTCACCAGCGGCTACAGCGAATTGCTGGCGCGGGATCCTGGCCATGGCTTCACCCTGCTGCGCAAGCCGTACTCATTGAAGCAGCTGGCCTCGGTGATGACCGAGACCGGGCACCGCGCCCAGGCCATGATGGCATCCCCCTAGCGCGCCGTTCACCACGGCAAACCGAACCAGCGTTCCAGCGAAGACTCCAGCCCCGACGTGTCGCCGCCAGCATCGCAGGCCCAGGCCACAATACCGTCAGGGCGGACCAGCAACGCACCCAGTCCCATCGCATCGCGCGCCGTGGATATCACGCAGGGAACCGAGCGTTGCCAGCGCGCAAAGATCGGGCCGAGTGAAACGCCGGTATCGAGCCCCAGCAGCACGCCCTTCCCTGCGCGCAGGAGCTCCCCCATGCGATCGCCATTGGCCAGCTGGACGTCAGGCGCGCTTTGGCCAACCCACGGATGCTCGCCGTTGAACACCGGTGGTTGTGCCACGCCCCACAACCGCTCAGCGAGATAGGTGGCACCGTCGCGGGTCGCGGCCAGGTCGGCGAAGACCGCCGCCAGCGCGCGCTGCCCTGGGCCTGGTCGCATCAACGCCACCTGCGCACGCGACCAGTCGAGCACCCGCGCGCCGATCGGATGGCGCTCCGCCTGATAGCTGTCCAGCAGCGTCTCGGCGGCGTCGCCTCGCGCCACGGCGGCCAGCTTCCACCCCAGGTTCATCGCATCGCCGATGCCGAGATTCAGGCCCTGCCCTCCCAGCGGCGAATGCATGTGCGCCGCATCACCAGCCAACAGCACGCGGCCGCTGCGATAGGCCGTGGCCTGGCGCGCGGCATCGGTCCATGTGGTGGCCAGATGCAACGCGGTGATCGTTGCCTGGCGCCCGGACACCCGCCGCAGCAACGCCTGGGCGGCGTGCAGGTCCAGTGGCCTGCGGTGGCCTGCGCCACCGTCGAAATCGGCCAGCGCCAGCACGCCCGGCGGGTTGAAATTGCACATGCCGTATTTGGTGAACCGACGCCCCGGGGTGAGCACCGACGGATCGGCCAGTTCAACCTGCAGCGTGTACCCGGTGAACTCGGGCGCCGTCCCTGCGAACTCGAAGCCGGAGTGCTTGCGTACCGTGCTGCGGGCGCCATCGCAGCCGACCAGCCATCGGCCCCGCATCAGCCCGCGACCGGTCTGCACCTGCATCTGTGCGTCGTGTGCCTGCACTGCCTGCACCGTACAGCCCCGCTCGATCTGCACACCCAGCGACATTGCGCGCTCGGCCAGCACCGCCTCCAGCGACTGCAGCTCCACCGCCATCTGCATGGGTACCGGGGTCGGCAGGCGATCACGCCAGCGTCCGCTGTCCACGTCATCCAGCGCGAACGGAATGCCGGCGAAGTGGCCTCCCAGCGGCCGCGGTTGTGCCAGCCAATGGGCGGTGCCGGGCGGCGGTGCGCCCTTGTCCGGCTTCAGCACTTGGCGGGCTGCGACCGCGTCCAGCAGGCCGCGCCGATCCAGCGCTTCCAACGTGGGCGCGTTCAAGCCGCGCAGGCCAAATGGCAGGCGCTTCAGGGCTGAATCGGGCGACTCAGCCTGCTCCAGCAGCAGGACCGAACAGCCGGCCTGGGCCAGCTCGCAGGACAGGAACAAGCCGACCGGGCCGGCCCGGCAATGACAACGTCGTACAGCATCAGGTTCCCCCCTGCGCCGGCCCGGCGCTCTGGTGCGCACAATGTTACACTCGGTGTACGTTTACACAAGCCAACCGCCATGACCCCGCCCCAAGGCCGTCGCGAGCAACGCAAGGCACAGACCCGACAGGCAATTTCCGATGTCGCCACCGCGCTGATCATCCGGCGTGGCTTCGAGGCGGTGTCGATGTCCGAGATCGCCAAGGCCGCCGGGGTCTCGCGCAAGACAGTCTTCAACTATTTCGCCAGCAAGGAGGACCTGGTATTCGACCGCGACGAGGAGGCGCGGGCGTTGCTGCGCGAGGGCATGGCGGCGCGCCGCGGCATGACGCCGCTGGCCGCCTTCCAGTCTCTGATGAGGGAGCTGCTCGACAGCGGCCATCCCCTGTTGCGGATCAACTCCGGTGCAGCGGCCTTCTGGGCCACCGTGGCCGACAGTCCGGTGCTGGTCGCGCACGCGCGACGGCTGCAGGCACTGCTGGCCGACGACCTCACGCTGTTGATGGCAAGCGCGGTCGGGCGGCCAGCGGATGATGCCGAGGCACGCCTGGGTGCGGCGATGCTGCTGGCGTCGATGGTGGCGGCCTATCAGGGAGGCCTGGCCAGCCAGCAGGAGGGTGAGGATCCGCGCCAGGCGGTGCTGCAGCTGATCGTACGCGGCGGCACCGGCGTGCTGGTGGCCCTGGCCGGCACCCCGTATACCGACCCGGGCCCGCGTCCATAGTGCATCCGGGGGATAGGTCCCGAAGCACTGCAAATGCTAATCTTTCTCATTTGCGGCCCAGCCTCGTCCCTCATGCCCTTTCCAACCCCGCTCAAGCGCGCCCTCTGCCTGGCGCTGCCCCTTTCCCTGGCTACACCTGCACTGGCTTCCGAGGCCTTCGCTGACGCCCCGAAGGACCTGGACAAAGTGGAAGTCCGCGGCCGCGCGCAGACCCTGTATCGCACCAACGATGCGGCCGTCGGCACCCGCACCGATACCCCGCTGGAACTGGTACCGCAGTCGATCCAGGTCGTGCCGCGCGAGCTGATCGACGACCAGGCGGCGCGCCAGGTCACCGATCTGTACCGCAGCATCAGCGGCATCAGCTTCTTCAGCTATGCCGGCGTCACCCTCCGCGGGTTCCGCCAGGAGAACGTGCTCTACGACGGCCTGCGCGGTGATCCCTATGCAGGCTTCTCGGTGCCGCAACTGTTCAATATCGAACGCGTGGAAGTGCTGAAAGGTCCGGCCGGTGCGCTGTACGGCGGTGGTGATGCGGGCGGTGTCATCAACTATGTAACGCGCAAGCCCAAGGCGCGCGCCGAACGCCGCATCGAGCTGCAGGCAGGCGACAAGGACTTCCGCGCCGGATCGATCGAAGGCACGGGCCCCTTGAATGCCAGCGGCAGCATTCGCTATCGCGCCGGCCTGTATGCCGACAGCGAGCAGGGCGTGCGCTGGAATGCCGACAGCGAAAGCGTGATCGGCGATGCCTCGCTGGCCTTCGATGTCGGCCAGACCGGCGAACTGGTGCTGCAGTTCACCGACATCACCCAGAACCTGGGCGGCAACCGCCTGCGCGGCGTGCCGGTGAACGATGCCGGCAGCTTCCTGACCGACCGGCGATGGAACCACAACGAGGCCAGTGACTTCCTCGACATGCGCGCCAAGGTCGCACTGGCGCAGTATCGTTTCGCACCGCGCGACAACCTGGACGTGGACATTGCCGCGCGCTGGTTCAGCAACAACGAGCACCAGATGTACCACGAGCCGATGGGGCTGATTGATCGTGATCGCGACGGCGTGGCCGAGTGGATGACGCGCCAGCTGCGCAACCAGATCCGCGACAACGAGGCCTTCACCGCCAGCGGCAATGCCGTCTGGCGGATCAACACCGGCCGTATCGAACACAAGGTGCTGTTCGGTGCCGACGTGTATCAGCTCGACGCCGACTTCACCGCGCAGACCGCCAACAGCGCCGACCTGGCACGCGGCGCCGGCCCTGTGCGCGGCATCGACCTGTTCCACCCGGTCTATGGCGCGAGCACCTGGCACGACTACAACCTGGCCGCACTACCCTGGCGCAGCACCGCCACCCGCAGCAAACGCTACGGCGGCTATCTGCAGGATGAGCTGGCACTGGGCACGCGCTGGCATGTGCTGGCCGGACTGCGCTGGGATGGCTTCAAGGATGAGGACCGCATGGGTCGCAGCAGCGTCGATGGCAATGCGCTCAGCTGGCGTCTGGGCAGCACCTTTGCCGCCCGGGACGGCGTGAACCTGTACGCCAACGTCGCCAGTGGCTTCGTGCCGCAGAGTGCCGCCAACCAGAATCCGGCGGCCGGTGGGCCCTTCGACGCTGAGCGCAGCAGGCAATGGGAAATCGGCCTGAAATCCCTGCTGGCCGACCGTGTGACCCTGAACATGGCGGCCTACCGCATCGACCGCAGCAACATCGTGCAGGCCACCGGCGAGGTGATCGGCGGGGTAAACCAACTCGCTGCACTGGGCCTGGTACGCAGCACGGGCATGGAACTGGACCTGCTGGCCGACGTGACCGAGCGCTGGGTGGTGAACCTGACCTACGCCTACAACGACGCACGGGTGAAGGATGCCGGACCGAACGGCATCACCAATGCCTCCGGCGACCGCTTCGCCAATGCGCCACGCAACAAGCTCGGCGTGTGGACGCGCTACGACCTGCCGTCGATCAACTCGGCCATCGGCTTCGGCGCCGACCATGTGGGCGAGCGTGTCAGCCTGGATGGGCAGGCGGTCAAGGCATACACGGTATTCGACATGAGCTGGAAGACCACGTGGAAGCAGTGGCAGTTCCAGGCCAACGTCAAGAACCTGTTCGACAAGGTGTACGCGGCCAGCGGCTTCATCGAGCGCAACGGGCATTTCCCGGGCGAGCCGCGGCGGGTGTATGTGCAGGCGGCTTACAGCTTCTGAGAAGGCCTTCCAGCCGAGCCGGGCGCCCGCTCGGCTCTGCTGCGTAACCTCAGCCCATCCGCATCGCAGGGTTGTCACGCGCGTGGACGTCGTTGTCCTGCTGGCGCTGCATGGCCGCCTGCTGTCGTTCCAGGCTGGCGGCCTCGATCTGCCGCAGCGAGTGTTCGACCGGCGTCTGCACTGCCGTGTCCGTAGGCATGACCGCTCGCAGATGCGCGGGATCGCTCATCTCGCCCTGCACCACGAACACGTTGCGGCCGGCCGGATGCTCGGCGGTCTGCGCGCTCAGCAGCACATGGTCGGCCCGTTCAAGCTGGTTGCGACGGGCCAATGCCATCACGCTCGCTACGAGGCGCTCGCTGTTCTCGTCGTGGGTACGCCCGGCGCCGGCATCGATCGCGGCCACGCCTTCGCGCACCTGTTGCATCAGTGCGTAGCCGCGGTGGCCCGGACCAATGTCGGCCAGGCGGGTCGGTGCCTGCGAGAAATCCGGCACGTCGTCCACAGCTGCGGTCAGCGGGCTGCGGGTGATGGTCCGGTACGGGTCGTCCGGGTGGAACTGGGTGCGTTTTTCCTGGCGCTCCAGACGAACCTCGCGCGCGTCGTTGAGCTCGGCGATGCGTGCGGGGTCTGTGATCTCCCGCATCGACATGTGGCCGCCGCTCGCGCTGACACTGGCCCACTTCCTGTCCGCTGCGAAATACATTGCGTAGTAGCTGTTGCCACCGATGACGTTCGGATCGACCGCCGAGCGCCCTTCCAATGCCTGAGTGGCTTCCAGCACGCTCAACCGGGTGAGGTACTGGCCGCCCTTCGCCCATCCCATCTGGCTGATGGCATCAACACTGGTATTGCCTACGCGCGGGCCGCCGGCATAGTCGTTGTTGAGCATGTTGGTCCAGATCTGCTCCAGCTTCTCGGGGCCGCTCTTCTGTTCAGCCGCCTGCAGCAACACGCGCGGCGTCCAGCAGTTGGGATCGAGTTCATGCCGTTCAAATGCGCGGTCGTGAGCCAGCATCACGTCTTTGCCGGGAAGATTCAGTGCCAGGTCGGATCGCCCCTGCTCCATCCAAAACAGGCGTCGCTCCAGGTCCTGGCGCAGAAGCGTCTGCCCAAACATCTCCCATTGGCGCTCGCTCAGCTGCGCGTCGGGAAAGCCGGAGCCCTTGCCTTCCTGATGCCGGGCATACTCCTGTGCATAGCTGTTTGCAACGCGGCCAGGCAAGCTGTCGTTGCGAACCACGCCCAGCGCAAGCGTCCCATAGCCATCCGCGTCCGGCAGCTGCGACAGATAGTTCCAGTACAACTCGCGGTTTCCAGCCTTGGCATAGCTGGCCAGAATCTTGAGATTTTCTTGCGTCAATCCGCCCATCGCCTGCTCCTGAATGCACTCACTTCCGGACCCGGGAGCGCGCGAGAACATCCCGCACCGCATCTTCCATCCGCTTCCAGTCCGCCAGGAAGGCCCGCTTGTAGTTCAGCGAGATGGAAAGCTTGTTCTCCACATCCGAGAAATAGTGGAAGCACCCCGCGGCGGCTTGTCCCTGCTCACTGATGACCTGATCGCCCTGCAGTCGAACGCCGTCCCCCCGGAACGCCGTGTTTTCGCATTTGATGAATGTGGTCAGGTTGCCGTTGGGAGCGCGCGCGATGTACCAGTCATCTTCATAGGCAGGATTGCGGGTGGGCGGTTGTCCATAGCGTGCTTCGTACTCCTTCGAGAAAACCGCCATCCTCGTTTCATCGATGGCGTAAGGCGTCAGGCCCATGACATCGGGCTGCGCAATCCGCAGATCGAGCCGATCCCGAGGATCCTTTCGCTCCACCGACCCCTCCTCGGTGGATGCCTGGTTGGAGGACAAGCGCTCCAATGATGTTTCGATTGGCGCACGATCGATGTAGTCGATCGCCACAGCAATCTCCTTCCGGAAATCATTCGTACGCGGATTGGCCCGGGCGCCCGGCGCCGTCGGCTTCATGTCCGGCCACTCGATGACCAGCGTCACGCCCTCGCCTGGCCACGGTGCGATCTGGCTGTCCAGGTAGTTGGCCGGAATGCGGAAGGTATTCGGCCCGAGCTTCACGTCCACGGGCGCATCGGTATAGGTGTGGCCGTTGATCGTGCGGCCGGTCTGCGTTGCGCCGGACATGGCGGGATTCCTTTCGTGTTCGGTGGACGGTGACCGTGCACATGCGCTGGCGCTCACCGCGACGGCAAGTGCAAGCGTCAGGCAACGGCTCGGGGACATCACGTGCATGGGCATTCCATTGCAGGGTTCCAGCGCCACTATAAGGAGCCGGGCGTCAACCGAACAGGAACCGCATCGCAGCCCTTCATGGAACCAGGCAGCGCTCTACCTGCAGTGACAGCACTTGGCAGGCGTTGAACAGGCCCTCGACCACGGCGGCGGAGGGACAGCAGGCGGGATCGTCGCTCTCCCGCGCCACATGCGCAGCGTGCAGCACCGCGGTCAACGCCGTGATGCCCGAAATGCTGCGGGTCGCCAGGGCCATGTCGAAGGCGCGGCCGGGGCTCAGGCACATTTCACTCCAGGCCTCGCCATCGGCACGCAGGTTCCTGCCGTGGCCTTTCAGGTGTGCAAAGAATGCCGATGGGGTGACGAACTCGGCGGATTCGCGGAGCGCGTCCTCCAGCGTTTCGGCCAAGGCAGCGGGAAGATCAAGTACAGCGGCACCCAGCAGCGCGTGCAGGCGGGGATGGTCGGGAAGACGTTCGGGCATGACGGCAACCTCACGTTGTGGCCACCTGCAGATGCAAGGTGGCGGACGGTGCGGGTTGGCGTGCCGGATACATGATGCAAGAAGCCGGCGGATCGAGAGATCCCCACGCACCGTCCGCCATGAACTGGCAGGCGATGCATTGTCACGGTTGCAACTCTGGCTGCAACCGTGACGCCGCGCATCATGTACGTTCAGGACGCCAATCCCGGCCACGGCGAATGCCTTGGCGCGGACATGGTTACCGCCCTGAACCGGCGGTGGAAAGCAGGGAAATCCTGATCGATCACGTCGCTACGTTAGTTGCGTCAGTGGATGTCGAGTTGTCCATTGACTGGCGTTCTTCGCCAGCAGGCGACTACCATCGACGCGTACTTTCCGGACGCCCTATCCAGCCGTATACGACATGCGCGCTCGCGGTGCCAAAGACCCGCCGATGGCTGTAGGCATTCGCGAAACCCACATGCGGCAAGCGCAACGCCGCGCAGCCTTCAGCTATCGCCTTGGGTGCTCTGATAGCCGCGGTAGGTCTCGCCCCACTCGCGCATCGCCAGCAGCACCGGCGCCAGTGTGCGGCCGAACTCGGACAGCTCGTATTCCACTTTCGGCGGCACTTCCGGATACACGTGGCGGATCACCACGCCATCGGCTTCCAGTTCACGGAGCTGGCTGGTGAGCATGGACTGGGTGGCGTTGGGCACCCGCCGCGTCAGTTCCATGAAACGCCGCTTGCCGGTCATCAGGTGAAAAAGAATGATCGGCTTCCACACGCCGCCGATCACCGACAGCGTGACTTCCACCGCGCAACCGCTTTTGCCGTCCCACCGTTTGCTACGCATGCATACTCCGGAAAACCATAGTACCTACGGAAAATCATCGTTCTTGTTGCAATAGTGGCACGAGCCTAGCATGGCCCCATTCCATCAATGTGAGGCCATCCATGACGTTCAAAGCCCTGCTGACCGGCAAGACGAACAACCAGCTTTCGACCGAGCTGGTCGATTTCGACGAGGCGGACCTGATGGACGGCGACGTCCTGGTGCAGGTCGAGTACTCCACGCTCAACTACAAGGATGCGCTTGCGCTCACCGGCAAGAGTCCGATCATCCGGACATTCCCGCTCATTCCCGGCATCGATCTGGCAGGCGTGGTGCTGGAATCCAGCAGGGCCGACTTCAAGCCAGGCGACCGCGTCGTGCTCAATGGCTGGGACCTGAGCATGGGCCACCACGGCGGCCTGGCACAGCGCGCCCGCGTACGCGGCGAATGGCTCAACCGGATTCCCGGCAACCTGAGCACCCGCGATGCCATGGCCATCGGCACCGCTGGCTATACCGCGATGCTGTGCGTGCTGGCCCTGGAACATGCCGGGGTGACGCCCGAGAAGGGCGATGTGCTGGTGACTGGCGCCAACGGTGGCGTCGGCTCGATTGCGGTGGCGATCCTGTCGAAGCTGGGCTATCGCGTGGTAGCCGCCACCGGACGCCCGGAGCATGCTGAGTATCTGCACAACCTGGGTGCGGCCGAGATCATCGATCGTGCGCAGCTTTCGGAGCCGCGCGAGCGGCCGGTGAGTGCCGAACGCTGGGCCGGCGTGGTGGATGTGGCCGGCGGCCCTACCCTGGTCAACGCCATCGCCGAGACGAAGTATCGCGGTGCCGTGGCCGCGTGCGGCCTGGCGCAGAGCGACGCTCTGCACGGCTCGGTATTGCCCTTCATCCTGCGCAACGTGACCCTGGCCGGCGTGGATTCGGTGAATGCCCCACAAGAGGTTCGCCAGCGCGCCTGGGATCGGCTTGCGACCGACCTGGACCCGCAAAAGCTGGAAAGCACCGTGCAGCAGATCGGCCTCGCCGAGGTGCTGGATGTCTATGGGCAGATCATCCCCGGCAAGGTGCGCGGCCGCATCGTCGTGGATGTGAACGCCTGACGCCTGTCGCGCTGGCGAGGGTGCAATGCCATCGCTGGCTCACGCGCGCGACTGACCGGAAAACGCAGCGTGCCACGCCAAGCCGCCTTATCATGGGGCGGCAAGGGCGCTTTACGCCCGGTGACGTACGCAAGGCAGTATCTGGATGTCTATGGAATGGCGCCCCTCGGTCTGGGGCCAGCGTGTCACCCGCTCGCCGGACTGGCAGTTGCGGCTGGATGGCGAACAGCTCGCGCTTTTGATCGACGGCAGGCAATACCACCAGCATGTGGCGAACGAACACAGCGTGCGGGTCGTTCGCGGCGTGCTCTGGTCCCGGGTCGAACTGACGACCGAGCACGGTGAAGCACTGTCCGTGGATGGGCTGCCGAACAGCCAGGGCTCCCGGCTTGCCGCTGCCGTTCAGCACGTGCTTTTCGCGCGCTCCAGACGAGGGCGCAAGGCACTGTTTGAGCACGTTCTGGCGCAGATCCAGGCGTGGCTGGCCGAGGCAGATGCGCTTACCGACCGAGGCACCACCGGCCGCCGCTGGATCACGTACGAACAGCAGCAGGCGTTGCTGGCCGAACGCCCGTCCCTGCCCCTCCCGTCAGCCGAGCTGGAGCAGCTGTTCCTCGACGAGGAGGTGCATGACGACCTGCACTCGGACCGCCACCGCATGGCACTGGATGCACTGCACGACTGGCAGCTGGATTGGCCCGCCATGTGGGCGGACGCCAATGAGGCAATGGCGACCCGTGAACTGGGTCTGGCCAAGCCCTTCCTGGACCGGGTCGAGAGCAGGCCGCTGACCGCGGAGCAGGCCCGCGCCGTCATCTGCTTCGACAACCGGGTGCAGGTCGTGGCCGCGGCCGGCTCTGGCAAGACCTCCACGATGGTTGCCAAGGCCGCCTATGCCATCGATCGCGGCTTCGTGGAGCCCGAACGGATCGTGATGCTCGCCTTCAACAAGGACGCCGCCAAGGAGCTGGAAGAGCGCGCGCAGCGATGCTTCGACCGGCTCGGCATGGGCGACACCGTGGTGGAAGCCCGGACCTTCCACGCCCTGGGCCTGTCCCTCATCGCCAAGGCCACAGGGCGCAAGCCCGATATCCCGGAATGGGCGGTCGACGCAACGCTGGGCTTCAACAAGCTGGCCGAACTGGTGGACGACCTGAAGGACCGTTCGACCCACTTCCGCACCCAGTGGGACATGTTCCGCCTGGTGTTCGGACGCGATCTGCCGCCGTTGGGTGCCGACATGATGGCCGATGGTTACGACCGCGATGGCACACCCTACATACGTACACTGCAGGGTGAGCGGGTGAAGAGCCTGGAAGAGTGCGTCATCGCCGACTGGCTGTTCTACAACGGAGTGGCGTACGACTACGAGCGGCGCTACGAGTTCGATACCGCGACGGATACCCACCGCCAGTATCGTCCGGACTTCTACTATCCGGACGCCCGGCTGTATCACGAGCACTTTGCGCTGGATGCCGATGGCCATCCGCCGAAGCACTTTGCCAACTACAGCGAAGGGATGCACTGGAAGCGGCAGCAGCATGCGGCACGCGGCACCGCACTGGTCGAAACGACGTCGTTCGGCCTGCGCAGTGGACAGGCCCTGCAGCATCTTGCCGAGCGGCTGGGTGCGTCTGGTGTCGAACTCGACCCGCACCCGGACCGCGAGCTGCCTGACCAGGGCGCCAAGCCGATGCCGGATGCAGACCTGATTGGCCTGATGCGCACCTTCATTGCGCATGCCAAGAGCAACTGCCTGACGCTGGATGACATGGCGGCGCGCCTGCGGCAGATGCCCGAGGATCAGTTCAAGGAACGCTACCGGCGCTTCCTGGAGATCGCCGGGCCGGTTTTCCAGGCCTGGGACAACGCGCTGGCTGACGAGCGCAGCATCGACTTCGAGGACATGCTCAACATGGCCGCCGGGCTGCTGGAACAGGGCCACTATGAATCACCCTACGATCTGGTGATGGCCGACGAATTCCAGGATGCCTCGCGCGCCCGTGCGCGCCTCTGCCGTGCGCTGGTCAGCCAACCGGGCCGCTATCTGTTTGCGGTGGGCGATGACTGGCAGTCGATCAATCGCTTCGCTGGCGCCGACGTTTCGGTGATGACCGGATTCCGTGAATGGATGGGGCATGGCCAGGTGCTGAAACTGGAGCAGACGTTCCGCTGCCCGCAGGCACTGTGCGACGTCTCCAGCCGCTTCATCAGCCGCAACCCCGCGCAGATGGCCAAGAAGGTCCGCTCTGCTGCGCCGGCAGTCGGCCCGGTGCTGCAGGCGTTCCAGATGAACCGGCGTGAGGAGGTGCAGGATGGCGTTCGCCAGTACCTTTCGAAGCTGCACCAGCAACTGTTGTCAGGCGCGGTGGCGCAGGGCCGCAATGGACGCGTGACGGTCTTTGTTCTGGGGCGGTATCGCGCGGATCGCGGTGCAGTGCCTTCGGATTGGAAGACGGCCTTTGGCAGCACGATGGACGTCGAGTTCCTGACCGCACATCGATCGAAGGGGCGCGAGGCGGACTACGTGATCCTGCCGGGCATGATCAACCGCAGCTTCCCGAACCTGCGCGCGGATGACCCGGTGCTTTCGCTGGCGATGCCGGACGGCGATACCTATCCGCTGAGCGAAGAACGGCGCCTGTTCTATGTCGCGCTGACGCGTGCGCGACGGTCGGTTGCGATGTTCACCCTGCAGGGCAGGCACTCGCCATTCCTGGATGAGCTGGTGAAGGACGGGGCCGTAGAAGTGACCGCGATTTCAGGCGCGGCCATCCACGAAGAGCGCTGCCCGGTGTGCAAGGTGGGCGTGTTCGTGGACCGCAATGGGCCGCATGGGGCGTTCCGGTCGTGCTCGAGTTACCCGTTGTGCCATAACAAGCCGAAGAGTGAGCGTCGTGGGTGAGCGTATTCTCTGCGCTTTCCTGGCGATGTGCGCACTGCCCTCACCGTCACCGTGAGCTTCGCCCAGGCGGAGATCGACTACTCACTCCGGCTGCTAGACTTTGCCGACATTCAAATGGACGACCCCATGGAACGGTGGTATCTGGCAACACTGCTGGCGTTGGTCCTGCACCAGATTGATGCAGCGTTCTGGCACGAGTGGGCCCTGTTCGGCGTTCCCGGCGGCATCCAGGGGTTTCTGGCTTTCAACCTGATCGCTGTGGGCGCCCTGCTGCATGGCTATCGCCAGGTTGTGCTGGCCAAGGCCTCCGCGCGGGCGTATGCCAGCCTGTGCGGGACAGTTGGCGCCGGCACCGCCATGATTCATGTGGGCTTCGCCGCGGCCGGTCGTGACGAGTTCCTGCTTCCGCTCTCCATCGCAACGCTGGCGGCCTGCCTCGTGGCCGGCGTCGGGCTCCTCATGCAAGGCCGCCGTGCTACCCCGGCTCGCGTGCAGATCGATGGCGTGGACTGACGAGACGAAAAAGCCCCTGAATCCAGGGGCTCTTTGAATCAACTGGCGGAGAGAGTGGGATTCGAACCCACGGAAGGTTTGACCCTTCGCCGGTTTTCAAGACCGGTGCCTTAAACCGCTCGGCCATCTCTCCAATCGGGTCCCGGTCGCCCGGGCAGCGCCGTATTCTCGCACGTGACGGACATTTGCCCAAGACCACCATGCCCCTGCCCTCCGCATCCGGCACGGTGGGGCCTTCGCCGTAGAACAGCAACGCCGGACATCGCCCGGCGCTGCCTTCAAGACCTCTCAGCCGGCATCCACCGCCAGCGCACCCAGCGCACTGGCCTTGATCCGCTCCTTGGCCTTTTCACAGGCGCCACCGCAATCCAGGCGCGAGGCCTCCAGCTGCGGCGGCAGGTGCTCGGCCAGGAAGTCGATGAACACGCGCACCGCCGGCAGCAGGCCGCGGCGCGAAGCGAACACGGCGTGGCACACGCCCTGCGGCAGCGACCAGTCCGGCAGCACCACTTCCAACTCGCCGTTGCGCACGGCGTCGGCGCACACGGTCTCCGGCAGCATGGTGATGCCGAAACCGTCCTTAACCATGCTCTGCAGCAGCGGGAAGTCGAAACCGGCCACGCGCGGCTGCAAGTCGACCCGGCGCACTTCGCCTTCCGGGCCATGCAGTTCCCAGCGCTGGCGTGCTTCGTCTTCGCTGATGCTGAGGGTGACGTGCTGGGTGAGCTCTTCCGGGTCCTTGGGGCGTCCGGCGCGGTCCAGGTACTTCGGGCTGGCCACCAGCAGTTCCTGCACCTGGCCGAAGCTGCGCATCACCAGGCTGCCGTCGTCATCCAGGCGCGAACGCACGCGCAGGGCGACGTCGTAGCCTTCATTGATGATATCCACGCGGCGGTTGCTGATGTTCAGCTGCAGCCGCACCTTCGGGTACTGCTCAAGGAACTTGGGCAGCAGCTTGGGCAGCTGCATCTGCGCCAGTGACACCGGCACGCTGGCGCGCACCACACCGCGCGGCTCCGCGCTGAGGCGGTCCACCACTTCGCGTGCGGCCTGGGCCTCGGCCAGCATCGTCTGCGCATGGCGGTGCACGCTGGTGCCGACATCGGTGACCGCGAAACGGCGCGTGGAGCGCTGCAGCAGGCGTACGCCCAGGTCGGTTTCCAGCTGGCTGATGCGGCGGCTCAGGCGCGACTTGGGAATACCCAGTGCGCGCTCGGCGGCGGCGAATCCGCCATGGTCGACCACCATCGCGAAGTAGTACAGGTCATTCAGGTCATGCATACCCGAGTTCCATATCTAGAACAATACGTGGCATTCAACCACCTTTATTCCGCCTTTGCAACAACCTATCGTTCTCTCCGTCGGCGGGGCCATCCCGCCCCTTCCTCCCAGAACACAGGTGACTGCCATGAAGCTTCTGCATCTCGACGCCAGCGTGCTTGGCGACAACTCCGTCTCGCGCCAGCTGTCGGCCGCTGTGGTCGCCCGCTTCGCCAGCCAGATCGATGGCCTGCAGGTCGATTATCGCGATCTTGACGCCAATCCGGTACCGCATCTGCGCAGCAGCTCGCTGGCCAAGACCGACGCGGCCGAGGCGACCGACGCTGAACAGGTGATGCAGCAGTTCCTGGACGCCGACATCGTGGTGATCGGCGCGCCGATGTACAACTTCAGCATTCCATCCACGCTGAAGGCCTGGATCGACCGCGTGGCCGTGGCCGGCCGCACCTTCAAGTACACCGAGAACGGCCCGGTGGGCCTGGCCGGTGGCAAGCGGGTGATAATCGCCAGCAGCCGTGGCGGCATCTACACCGACTCGCCGGCCGACTTCCAGGAGCCGTTCCTGCGCCAGGTGTTCGCCTTCATGGGCATCAACGAGGTCGAATTCGTGCGCGCCGAAGGCATCGCCTATTCGCCGCAGCACCGTGAAGACGCCATTGCCGGTGCGCTGGCGGCACTTCCGTCGCACGAAGCGGCCGAAGCCGTCGCTGCGTAACGCGTTCCAACGTTCGGCGCCCCTCTCTCCTCGTCTGGGCGCTGAACGCGGGCCGGGATCCCCTCCCCCATCCCGGCCCACCCTGGCGGCCCCGCTATGCGGGGCCGTTTTCTTTTGCGACGCGCTAGGCTGGGGGCATGAACTACATCGTGACGGCTGCGCACCGCAGCGAATTTCCGCACCCGATCACCCTGCGCCGCGGCCAGGCGCTGGTAGTGGGCGAACGCTATGAAGGCCCGGAGGGCTGGGACGACTGGTTCCTGTGCGAGGCCGAGGGGCAGCAGCCCGGCTTCGTGCCGGCGCCGGTGATCGGCCACGATGCGCAGGGTGGCGCGTTTGCCACGCAGGATTACTGCGCACGCGAACTGGATGTGGATCCGGGGCAGCTGCTGCGAGGGATGCGCACGCTTAACGGGTGGGCATGGTGCATGCCGGAGGCCGGCGAACCGGGATGGGTGCCGTTGGAGAAGCTGCGCGCTGTGGAGTGTTCGCGGGGGTTCATCCACGCATGGCGTGGATCTACTGGGGCATCGTTGAATTCATGCCCGGCGCGTGCAACATCCTCAAGTAGATCCACGCCATGCGTGGATACGGTGCCATGCAAGCATGGCACCCACCCAGCCAGAGAATCAGGCGATGGTTTCCAGACCGCCCATGTACGGGCGCAGGGCCTCCGGCACGGTGATGCTGCCGTCGGCGTTCTGGTAGTTCTCCATCACCGCGATCATCGCGCGGCCAACCGCCACGCCCGAGCCGTTCAGGGTATGCACCAGCTCAGGCTTGCCGGTGGCCGGGTTGCGCCAGCGCGCCTGCATGCGGCGGGCCTGGAAGTCACCACAGTTCGAGCACGAGGAGATCTCGCGGTAAGTCTCCTGCGACGGCAGCCAGACTTCCAGATCGTAGGTCTTCACCGCCGAGAAGCCCATGTCGCCGGTGCACAGCAGCACCTTGCGGTACGGCAGGCCCAGCTTTTCCAGCACCACTTCGGCACAGCGGGTCATGCGCTGGTGCTCGGCGTCGCTGTCTTCCGGGCGGCTGATCGAGACCAGCTCGACCTTCTCGAACTGGTGCTGGCGGATCATGCCGCGCACGTCGCGGCCCCCGCTGCCGGCCTCGGCACGGAAGCACATCGAGTGGGCGGTCATGCGCAGCGGCAGGCGCTCGGCGTCGACGATCTCGTCGCGCACGATGTTGGTCAGCGGCACTTCCGAGGTCGGGATCAGGTACCGCGTGGAGTCGCCCACGGCGGTCTTGAACAGGTCGTCCTCGAACTTCGGCAGCTGGCTGGTGCCACGCAGCGAATCGGCGTTGACCAGCAGCGGCACGTTGGTTTCCTCATAGCCGTGCTCACCGGTGTGCAGGTCGACCATGAACTGGGCCAGCGCACGGTGCAGGCGCGCGATCGGGCCGCGCAGTACGGTGAAGCGCGAGCCGGACAGCTTGGCCGCGGTCTCGCCGTCCAGCCAGCCGTTGCGCGCACCCAGCTCAACGTGGTCGAGCACCTTGAAGTCGAACTGGCGCGGAGTACCCCAGCGCGCCTGCTCGACATTGTCGTTCTCGTCGGAACCGGCCGGCACGTCATCGGCCGGCAGGTTCGGAATCCCCATAGAGATCGCTTCGATCTTCTCGCGCAGCTCGTCCAGCGCCACTTCCGAGGCCTTCAGCTCGTCGGCGAATGCAGCGACCTCGGCCATGATGGCCGACACGTCCTCGCCCTTGGCCTTGGCCTGGCCGATAGCCTTGGAACGGCTGTTGCGCAGGCTCTGCAGCTCCTGGGTACGCACCTGGATGCGCTTGCGATCGGCCTCCAGGGACTCCAGGGCAGACACGTCGAGCTCGAAGCCGCGGCTGGTGCGCAGGCGTTCGGCGAGGTCGGCGGGCTGGTGGCGGAGCAGGGCTGGATCAAGCATGGCAGGTGTCGTGGTGGGTATCAGGGATGGGATTATCGCTTGTTATACGGATTTCTGCCGCCCGGTTCATTCCCGCCGTGGCAGAATCGGGGCATTCCGTACTGGTCCGGTCCATGTCTGCACCCCGCTCGTCGTCCGCCAAGTCGTTTACCGTGCATATCCCGCGCAACGCCCTGAAGATCGCGGGCATCGCCTTCGGCGTGGGCGTGCTGCTGTTCGTGCTGGTCTGGTACACCGGTCGCGACAAGGAATTCTTCCGCGCCGACCCGGCCGCACAGACCCCGCAGGAGACGGCGCAGGTGGAACCGCTGCCCGAACCGCTGGCTGCGGCCGCCGGTTCCAGCGACATGCCCGATGCCAAGCCGGCCCCGGTCGAGGAGGAAGCCCCGAAGCTGGTCGAAACCCCGCCGCCACCGCCGGCGCCCGTCGCTGAAGCGGCCCCGGTCGCACCGGCCCCGGCGCCGGCTGCTACAGGCAACAGCCAGCCGATGCCGATCGCCGGTCAGTCGCCTCCACCGGCCTACCCGGCCGCCGCGCTGCGCGCCGGCGAGACCGGCAGCGTGGTGGTGCGCGTGGACGTGGATGCCACCGGCTATCCGAACAATGCCACGGTGATCCAGCGCAGCGGCTCACGCGAGCTCGACCGTGCCGCGACCGATGCGGTGCGCCGCTGGCGCTTCACCCCGGCGCAGAGCAACGGCCAGGCCGTACCGGGCAGCATTGAAGTGCCGTTCGACTTCAAGACCCAGTAACTGAACGTTTCCCGGCAGGCAAACTGAACCCTGCCGGTCGCGTTGACGCAACGCTGACACTTCCCGCCACTGGCCCGCGCAACACTCTCCCCGTCGTCCATTGACGGAAGGAGTTTGCGATGACCGCCACCACCCACGAAGACCTTCATTCGCCGCAGCTGCAGCAGGACGCCAGCGAACAGCACAAGCCCACGTCGCCCTGGATGTGGATCGCGCTGATCGTGGCGATGTTTGCCGCCGCGCTGCTCTGGCTGCGTCACTCGAACCAGGAAGACGTGGCGCCGGCACCGGTCGGCGAGCGCATGCTGCCCGCGCCCGAGCAGGCGCCGGTCGCCGATGTACAACAGCCTGCGGCCCGCCAGGCCGCAGCGGCCGGCAACCAGCGCAAGGCCCCCCCTGCCGTACGCAATCGCGAGGCACGCCCGCTGGCAGGCAACAGCAAGCCGACCTACCCCGCTGCCGCGCTGCGCAATGGCGTGCAGGGCAGCGTGGTCGCCAGCCTGAATGTCGATGCCCGCGGCCAGGTCACCAATGCTGCGATTGTTTCGCGCAGCGGCGAGCGCAGCCGTGACCTGGATCGTGCGGTGCTGAGCGCCGTGCAGAACTGGAAGTTCCAGCCGGCGATGCATGAAGGCCGTGCAGTGGCCAGTGTGGTGCGGGTCCCGGTGGATTTCCGTACCGGACAGCGTTGATCGCGGACGAGGGGTTCGTGATGTTTAGACGGAGGCTTCGGCCTCCGTCCTTTTATGCGGAGAAGCGTGCCGACCAAGGTCGGCACCTACCGGGCGATGTGAGCGCGCCGACCGAGGTCGGCACCTACCGGACAGGGGGCGCGTGCCAACCATGGTTGGCACCTACCGGAAAACCTGATCGGCCGATCAGGCCAGGTTGAAGCCGGCGCTGCGTGCCAGGCCGTCGAAGTCCGGGAAGGAGGTGGCGACGTTGGCGATGTCGTTGATGCGCACTTCGCCGTCGCTGATCTGGCCGGCAATGGCAAACGCCATGGCAATACGGTGGTCACCGTGGCTTTCGATGGTGCCACTCCCCAGCCGAACGCCGCCGTGCAGGGTGGCGCCGTCTTCGGTCTCGTCCACCTGCATGCCCAGCGCACGCAGGCCGGTGGCCATCGCCGCAAGGCGGTCGGATTCCTTCACTCGCAGTTCGGCCGCACCGCTCACCACGGTCTGGCCCTCGGCGGCCGCGGCGGCCACGAACAGCGCCGGGAACTCGTCGATCATGTCCGGCACCAGTTCTTCCGGAATGCGTGCGCCCTTCAGCGGGGCGTAGCGCACCACCAGGTCGGCCACCGGTTCACCGCCCTGTTCTGCCGGGTTCTCTTCGCTGATGTCCGCACCCATCAGGCGCAGCGCATGCAGCAGGCCAGTGCGACGCGGATTCAGGCCGACCTGCTTCAGGCGCAGCTCGGAACCGGGAATGATGCTGGCGGCGACCAGGTAGAACGCGGCCGAAGAGAAATCGGCGGGTACCACGATATCCGTGGCGCGCAGGCGCTGGCCACCGCGCAGGCGGGCCTTGCCCGGCGAAAACGCGATGTCCACGCCGAATGCGGACAACATGCGCTCGGTGTAGTCGCGGGTCGGGTGCGGTTCGGTCACGCTGGTTTCGCCCTGCGCATACAGCCCGGCCAGCAGCACCGCCGACTTGACCTGCGCACTGGCCACCGGCGAGGCGAAATCGATGCCGTGCAGCGCTTGGCCACCATGCACGTGCAGCGGCGGCGTGCCGTCGTCCTGGGTGTCGATCCTTGCGCCCATCTGCGACAGCGGGCCGGTCACGCGGCGCATCGGTCGGCCGGACAGCGATTCATCGCCGATCAGCGTGCAGTCGAAGGCCTGGCCTGCCAGCAGGCCCGCCAGCAGGCGCATGCCGGTACCGGCATTGCCGCAGTCCAGCGGTGCCTGCGGTGCTTTCAGGCCGTCGATACCCACCCCATGCACGATGCGCTGCGACGGGCTGGGGGTTTCGATGCGCACCCCCAGCTGGCTGAAGATGCGCGCGGTGGCGCGGGTGTCTTCGCCTTCCAGGAAGCCTTCGATGTGCGAGGTGCCATCGGCCAGCGCGGCAAACATCACCGAGCGGTGCGAGACCGACTTGTCGCCGGGAATGGTCAGGCTGCCCTGCAGCGGCTGGCCCTTGCGGGCAATCCAGTGTTGCGCGTTGCTCATCGTTCGATCATTCCGTAAACACCGGCAGCGCCGGCGATGCATCAGGGAGCGGCGGCTGTTGCCGCCACAGCAGCACTCAGGGCACGGCCACCGGATAGGAGCCCAGCACCTTGATCTGCGCCGAGTGCGCTTCCAGTTCGGCCAGCGCGGCCTGCATCGGCGCGTCGTCGATATGGCCGGCCAGGTCGATGAAGAAGCCGTACTCCCACTTGCCGTGGTGTGACGGCCGCGACTCGATTCGGTTCATGCTGATGCCGTGGCGGGCGAACGGGCTGAGCACGTCGAACAGCGCACCGGGCTTGTCATGGATGAACACCAGCACCGAGGTGCGGTCGTGCCCGGAGGTCGGGAAAATGTTGCGACCCACCACCAGGAAGCGGGTGGTGTTGTCGGCATCGTTCTGGATCGGCTTGGTGACCACCTTCTTCAGGCCGTACACGTGGCCTGCACTCTCGCCGCCGATGGCCGCCGCGTCGTCGGCGTTGCGCGCACGACGCGCGCCTTCGGCGTTGCTCGACACCGGAATCTTCTCGGCCTTCGGCAGGTTGGCGCGCAGCCACGCCGAGGTCTGCATGAACGACTGCGGATGCGCGTAGATGCGCTCGATGTCCTCGATGCGGCCGCTGCGCGACATCAGGAACTGCTGCACGCGCAGTTCCACTTCGCCGCAGATCTTCAGGTTGGAGGTCAGGAACATGTCCAGGGTGATCTGGATGGTGCCCTGCCCCGAATTCTCCACCGGCACCACGCCGAAATCGGCGTTGCCCGCTTCCACTTCCTGGAACACCTCTTCGATGCTGGCCATCGGCAGGCCCAGCGCCGAGCGGCCGAAGTGCTTGAGCACGGCCTGCTGGCTGAAAGTACCTTCCGGGCCGAGGTAACCGATCTTCAGCGGCTCCTGCTGGGCCAGGCAGGCCGACATGATCTCGCGGTAGACGTGCACCAGCAGTTCATCGCTGAGCGGGCCTTCGTTGCGGTCCACCACCATGCGCAGCACCTGCGCTTCGCGCTCGGGGCGGTAGTAGTCGACGGCGGCGGCGAGCTTGCCCTTGGCCTTGCCGACCTGGTGGGCGAAGCGCGCGCGCTCGGCGATCAGGCTCTGGATGTCGCGGTCGATCTGGTCGATCTTCGAGCGCACATCGGCCAGCGCCAGCGGCGCCAGGGTGGGTGCCGGGTTCGAGGTGGCCTTGGCCTTGCCCTTCGCCTTGGTGGGCACGCTGTCCTTGGCCGGTTCGGCCTTCTTCGGCGCCTTCTTGCTGGATTTGCTGCTTGCCATCGGAATTCCTTGTTTCGGGGCACGCACCCGACGGTGCGCGCCGTTCATTGCTCAGCCGTGACGCTGCTGGAAATCGGCCATGAAGGCGACCAGCGCCTCGGCCCCGGCCAGCGGCATGGCGTTGTACAGCGAGGCACGGATGCCACCGACGACCTTGTGCCCCTTCAGCGCCAGCAGGCCAGCGGCCTTGGCCTCGGCCACGAAGCGGGCATCGAGATCGGCATCGGGCAGGAAGAACGGGATGTTCATCCGCGAACGGGCCGCGTGTGCAACCTCATTGCGGTAGAAGCCGCCGGAACCGTCGATGGCGCCGTACATCAGCGCGGCCTTGGCGGCATTGCGCCTGGCGAACTCGGCCACGCCGCCCTCGGCCAGCATCCACTTGAACACCAGGCCGGCCAGGTACCAGTTCCAGGTTGGCGGGGTATTGAGCATCGAATCGCGGGCGACATGCGAGCGGTAATCGAAGATGTCCGCGCGTGGCTGGCCACTGCGCTCGAGCAGGTCGCGGCGGATGATCATCACCGCGATGCCGACCGGGCCCAGGTTCTTCTGCGCGCCGGCATAGATCACGCCGTAGCGGCGCACGTCCAGCGGCTCGCTGGCGATGGACGAGCTGAAGTCGGCGATCAGCGGAACGTTGCCGGTGTCGGGCACATCACGGAACTCGACGCCGTGGATGGTCTCGTTGGCGGTGATGTGCACGTAGGCGGCATCGGGTGACAGCTGCCAGTCGGCGCGCGGCGGCAGCGTGCGATAGCCATCGGCCTCGCTGCTGGCGGCGATGTTGACGTCCACGTAGACACCGGCCTGCCTGACCGCGGTCTTGCCCCAGTGGCCACTGACCACGTAGTCGGCACGCTGGCCGGGGGCGGCGAAGTTCAGCGGGATCAACGCCTGCTGGGTGGTGGCACCACCGGACAGGAACAGCACCGCGTAGTCTTCGGGGATATCGAGCAGGCGACGCAGGTCGGCCTCGGCCTCGGCGGCCACGGACATGAATTCCGCGCCGCGATGGCTCATTTCCACGATCGAAGCGCCGGACCCGTGCCAGTCCAGCATTTCCGCCTGCGCCTGGCGCAGGACCGATTCCGGCAAGGTCGCAGGGCCGGCACTGAAGTTGAACGCGCGCGTCATGTCACACCTGTGGGGCAAGACCCCTAGTATGCCGCAGTGCACCAGCCTTGCGGCCTTGTGCGGCAAGGGAAATTTGGTTTCATCGGAATCCATCGG
>NZ_JAOCGL010000189.1:0-3922 GCF_029842485.1 Stenotrophomonas sp. GD03777 | reverse complement strand
CCGGCCAAGCGCGGCTTTTGCTTTTGCTTTGCACGACCAACCCCACCCACGAGGGGCTGCGCCGTTCGCCGGAACCTACGCCGAAGGCGCAGGCTTCTGCCGAAGCAGGCTGAGCGCCAGGCCACCCACCACCAGTACGCCCAGGCCCAGCAACGCCCACAGCAACCACGATTTCCAATCGCGCTGCGGCTTCAGCGCCGCATCGCCGGCCAGCGGCTCCGGGCTGCCTTCCAGGCGCGCCAGTGTTGGCTGCCACGAAGGATCGTTGCGCTGCCGAAGTTCCTCGATCAGCACCCCGATCGGCGCGTCCGTGCGGCGCGCGGTCGCGCTGCCCACCGCCAGTGCGTAGGGCGCCGCACCCTGGCTCAGGAACACCAGCACTTCCGGCTGGTAACCCAGGCGCAGCGTCGGCGCGGTGGCGGTTTCCGCCGGATTCGCCACCAGTTTCCAGTAGCGGTCGCGGTGCACCCCGCCCAGCGGCTGTGCCGCCGACTGCTGGCGCTGGCCCTGCGTGCCCTGCTGCACCTGGTAGGCGATCCACGGCGCGCTGCGACGTTGCCATTCCGCACTCTCGTCATCGCGGCTGAACAGCGTCCATTGCACCAGGCTGTTATCGGTGCTGGCGACATCGGCACGTGCCACCGGGAACCGGCCATCCATCTCGAAGGTGTACTCGCCCTTGCCCGACGACGTCGGCTCCAGCGACAGCCATTCCCAGGGCAGCGTGGCCGGAGCTGGCGGCAGTTCCGCCAGTACGCCGCGCAGGGTCGGCAGGCGCGAGTCGCCCTGCGCCAGGATGCGCAGGTAGCGTGCAGCGCCGTCCACCTGCAGGCGGCGCTGCAGCAGGCGCTTGCCGGCGCGCTGCAGATCCACCAGCGGCACGTCGCGGCCAATCGATCGCCAGTGCTGCAGGTCGTCACTGGCATCCAGCTGCACCTGCACCTGCAGCGGCTGGCCGCTGTCGTTCCAGTCCAGCACCAGTGCCGCCAGCGGCTGCTGATCGAGCATGCTGGCGTCGATCAGCCAGCCGCCCTGCCCGCTCGACCCTGCCCCGCCACCCACCCGCGCTTCGACCCGGCGCACGCGCCCATCGGTATCACGCTCGGTCAGCAGCTGCAGGTCGTTGCGCTGTGCATCGGCCAGCGGCGGCAGCACGAACCACGGCAGTTCACGCTGCACCGGCGACTGCGCCAGCGGCTGGTCCGGCGCCAGCAGTGCCGACGGCAACAACTGGCTGGCCGCGTTGAACACTTGCAGATCGCTGAGATCGGCGGTCACGGCACGGCGGTAGATCGCCGGCTCCAGCACGATACGGTAGGCACCGGACTGCGCACTGGACAATGTGAGCGGCCATTGCTCGGCATACTGCGTGCGGTAATCAGCCGCCTGTACCACGACGGCGGCCAGCATGCCGAACATCGCCGGCAGCAGCGCCCTGCTCCACTTCCTCATTGCGTTTCCTCCACGGTCGGCGCCGCGCTTGGCGGTGCCGGTGCCAGATAACCCACGACCGTGCACAGCAGGCCGTAGGCGATGAACGATGCGATGCCCAGCAGGTTGCCCAGGTGCTGGCGATCGACAATAACCAGCTTGGCCAGCACCACGCCCATCAGCACGGCACCGACCATCCACAACACACGCTGGCTGCGACGCGAACCCCACACCCAGGCAATCACACCCAGCACGCTCCACAACACGGTCAGGCTGGTCTGCGCCAGGCTGAAGCGCATCATCGAGGCATTCCACGCCAGTCCACCCCATTGGTGCACGCCATGCAGCACCAGGCTGGTCAACGCGAGGAAGGCCGCCAGTGCCAGCAGCGGCATGCGGATGTTCAGCAATGCCTGCGGTGCCTCACTGCCGTACAGCCAGCGCGCCAGCAGCAGCAGGCTCAGCCACTGGCCGATCTCGGCCGGATTCAGCACCGGCAGCCACAGCAGCGGTGCGGCGTCGCCCGGCAGCAGCTGGCCCAGCAGCCAACCGATCGCCAGCAGGCCGAACAGCACGCACTGCAGCGGGACGCGCGCGCTGTCGAATGCCGCGCCCAGCGGCCAGCGCAATGCGTTCCAGCGCCACAGCGACAGCGCCGCCATCAGCAGCCACGGCAAGGTCACCAGCAGGGTCGTCCAACCCTGCGCCAGGCCGGCCTCGCCACTACCCCACAAGGCCAGCAACGAAAGCAGCGACGGCCACAGCAGCCACCACAGGAACTGCGCGATGCGGGCCACGGTATCGCCGCCTTGGCGCAGGCACAGCAGGGTACGCACGCCCAGTACCGCGAACACCGCCCAGGCCAGCGCGCCGTGGCCGGCGAACGGCTGGTGGTGTGCATCGCTCTGCATCAGGGCCAGCGGGAAGCCCAGCGCGAGCATGGCCAGCGCGGTCACGCCCAGCGCACGCGCCGGCTGGCGACGCTGCGCTTCGGCCGCCAGCCAGGCAGTGACCGCGGCCAGCACCAGCAACGCGTCCACTTCGGTGCGGTACGGGAAGAAGCGGGTGATCTCATGGACCAGGCCGCCCAGCCACCACAGCAGGCCCCACAGGTAATACACCAGTGCGACCTCATGACGCGGCCTGCGCTGGTAGCTCCACGCCGACGCGAAGCCGGCCAGGGCCAGCAACAGCGCGCCAACGGCGGTCGGGTTGATCAGGAAGCGCAGGTCTTCGTGCCAGTGGTCGCCACCGGCAACGAAGGCGAATGCGGCGCCGATCTGCAGCAACGCGCCGGAGACCTGCGGCAGCCACCGCTTCTGGCGCAGCCCCAACCACGCCAGGCCAGCGCCTTCCAGTGCAAACACGGCGCCCGTGGCGCGCGCCGACAATGCCAGCGGCACCGCCAGCGTGGCGAAACCCACCGCGAGCACGGCATGCGACTGCGCCAGCACGGTGTACGACGCACGTGCGATCAGCGCCCGGGCCAACACCGCGTAGATCGCCGCCAGGCCCAGCGCGCACAGTGCCAGCGTCATCGGTTGCGCGTGCAGCATGCCTGCCTGCAGCGAGAACGCGACCAGCGGCGTGCCGAACACCAGGCTGCCATCGATCAGGTCGCGCCGGCCGGCCGGCTGGCGACGCGCGTACAGCAGCGGAATCAGCAGGTAGAACACGAAGAACAGCGCCAGGAACGGCTCAGTGCTGCTGAACTTGTCCGGTGCGTACTGCAGCACGCCCCAGAAGGTGCCGATGCCGAAGGTGAAGGCGAAGCCCAGCAGGTTCAGCGCGCGCCACGGGCGGAACCAGGCGATGGCGAAGATGCCCGCATTGAGCACGGCGTAATAGCTGAACAGCCCCACGTGGTTGCCACTGCCGGTGGACAGCCACAGCGGTGCCATGAAGCCGGCCAGGATGCCCAGTACGGCCAGCGTGCGCGAGTTCTGCACCACCGCCAGCACGCACAGCCCGGCCACAAGTGCGATCGAACTGGCAAAGGCAAAGGCCGGCGGAATCAGGTCGAAGCGCTTGAACGCCGCGAAGATGGTCAGCAGCAGTACGCCGATGGCACCGCCCTGCAGCGCCAGGGCAAACAGCCGCCGGCGTTCACGCTGGTGCCAACCGAAGGCCAGCAGGCCCAGCGCAGCCGCGGTGATGCCGGCAAGGCGCAGTTCGATCGGCAGCACCAGCCAGCCCTGGTCGCTGACGTACTTCAGCAGCGCTGCGACACCGGCCAGCAGCACCAGCATGCCGATCTTGACCGGCACGTTGCCTTCGGTGAACCAGCGCTTGACCGCACCGATGCCACGCTCGATGACATTGGGCAGTTCCGGTTCGGAAGGCAGCGGCGGCTGCACCGGCACCGGCGGCACCGGCGGTGGCGCAGCAGGACGGGGGACAGGCACCTCGGTGGGCGTTGCTTCGCGCACCGGTGGCTGCGGGGGCTGAGGCGCAGCAGCAGCGGCGGCCGGCCGCAGGAACGGTGGATCGG
>NZ_JAOCGL010000188.1:0-3948 GCF_029842485.1 Stenotrophomonas sp. GD03777 | reverse complement strand
GAGAGTGTTCCTGCGCTGGGCCGGCGACATGCTGCGCCGCTTTTTCAGCACGCTGGACTGGGTGCTGTGCCTGGCCCTGGGCGCGCTGATGGTGATTGGCCTGGCGACCCTGAAGAGCGCTGGTGGCGACAGCCTGGTGATGGCGCAGGGCGCGCGTTTCGCGGTGGGCATGGCCGCACTGTGGGGCATCTCGCGGGTGCCGATCCTGCGCATCCGCTCGGCCACGCCGATGATCTACGCGATCTCGATGATCCCGCTGCTGGCGGTGTTCGTGCTGGGCACCGGTAAATATGGCCGGCAGTGGCTGGACCTGAAATTCTTCTACCTGCAGCCGGCCGAGCTGCTGAAGGTGAGCCTGCCGATGATGGTGGCGTGGTACCTGCACAAGATGCCGCTGCCGCCGCGCTTCAGTACCGTGCTCGTGGCCTTGATCATCATCGGCGTACCCACCGGCCTGGTGATGCTGCAGCCGGACTTCGGTACTGGCGTGCTGATCGCCGCCAGCGGCGTGTTCGTGCTGCTGCTGGCGGGCCTGCCGTGGTGGTGGGTTGGGCTGGGCGTGGGCGGCGTGGCTGCGGTCGCGCCGGTGGCCTGGTTCTGGTTGCTGCGGCCGTACCAGAAGGACCGCATCATGATGTTCCTGGACCCGGAGATGGACGCGCTTGGCGCCGGCTGGAACATCATCCAGTCGAAGATCGCCATCGGTTCCGGCGGCTTCGATGGCAAGGGCTGGGGCGAAGGCTCGCAGTCGCACCTGAACTTCATTCCCGAGCAGACCACCGACTTCGCGTTCTCGGTGCTGAGCGAGGAATTCGGCTGGATCGGCGTGGCCACCGTGCTGGCGCTGTACCTGGTGGTGATCGGGCGTTGCCTGTGGATCGCCAGCCAGTCACGCGATTCCTATTCGCGCCTGCTGGCGGGTGCCACCGGCCTGGCGTTCTTCGTCTACGTGCTGGTGAATGGCGGGATGATTTCCGGCCTGCTGCCGGTGGTAGGCGTGCCGATGCCGCTGATCAGCTACGGTGGTACTTCGGCGGTGTCGCTGCTGGCCGGTTTCGGGCTGGTGATGGCGGTGCGCAGCCACAATCCAGTGCACGGCGGCTACGGTTGAGTCCGGCGTCGGGGTCAGATCCCTTTTTCCACAGGAAAAAGGGATCTGACCCCGCAGCTCGGCTACGGAGAGCAGGAGCACCCTGACAGCTTCACGCAAGCACCCGTTGCTACCGTGCCCGCGTGAAATGGAAACGACTGCCTGGCGGCTGCCGTGAGGCGCTGCGCACGATCGATCTGCCGTTGCTGGGCGCGTTGTTGATCCTGATGGGCGCCGGCCTGGCGGTGCTGCACAGCGTGTCCGGCCCGGTGGCCGGGCAGGCGGCACGCTTTGCCGGTGGCCTGTTGGCGATGTGGCTGCTGTCGCGTGTTTCGCTGCTGCGATTGCGTGCGTGGACCCCTGCGATCTACGCGCTGTCGATGCTGCCGCTGATGGCGGTGTACGTCATCGGCACCGGCAAGTACGGGCAGCGCTGGCTGAACCTCGGCGTGTTCTACCTGCAGCCGTCCGAGCTGCTCAAGCTCAGCCTGCCGCTGATGATGGCGTGGTACCTGCATCGGCAACCACTGCCGCCCTCGCCGCGCACGGTATTGACCGCCGCGCTGCTGATCGGCGTGCCGGCGGTGTTGATCCTCATGCAGCCCAACCTCGGCACCGCCACGTTGGTCACTGCCAGTGGCGTGTTCGCGTTGTTGCTGGCTGGCTTGCACTGGGGCTGGTTGGCGACCGGGGCGGCAGGGCTGGCAGTGGCTGCACCCCTGGCGTGGTTCGGCTTGCTGCGGCAATACCAGAAGGATCGTGTGCTGACCTTCCTCGACCCGGCGGCCGACCCGCTTGGTACTGGCTGGAACATCCTGCAATCGCGCATCGCGATCGGTTCCGGGGGCTGGCAAGGACGTGGCTGGGGGCAGGGCACACAGGCCACGCTCGATTTCCTGCCCGAGTACACCACCGACTTTGCGTTCTCGGTGCTGGCCGAAGAGTTTGGCTGGATCGGCGTGGCGACGCTGTTCGCGCTGTACCTGTTCGTGGTGGGGCGTTGCCTGTGGATTGCGGTGCACGCGCGCGACACGCACGCGCGATTGCTGGCCGGTAGCCTGGGGCTGGCGTTCTTCGTCTACGTGCTGGTGAACGGCGGAATGATTTCCGGCCTGCTGCCGGTGGTGGGCATTCCGATGCCGCTGATCAGTTATGGCGGGACCTCGGCGGTTTCGCTGTTGGCCGGCATCGGGCTGGTGATGGCGGTACGCGGGCATCGGCCCGTGCACGGGGGATAGCGTTTCCAGCCAACGGCGCAGCCCCCTCGTGGGTGGTGTCTGGGTGGTCGCGGAAAGCAGAAGCGGCGGGTGGGCCGGTCGGGTTGGGTACGCGGGGGACGCCGTGAATCCGTCCCTGGAGGCTTGGCAGCCGCATCCATGCGGCTGACACCCCCGCGTACCCAACCCGACCGCCCTCTGACAGATTTTGGCGGTCTGCCACCCACGGAGAAGCAAGAGAAAATCAAAAGCGGGTCACGGCGCTGCGCTTGCTCGTGAGCCGAGCATGGCTCGGCTCCGCACAAGGCAATGAAGCGACCCGCCAAACCGCTTTTGCTTTTGATCTTCTCTTTTCTTCTCCGTGGGTGAACGCGCCCGAAAACTGTCAGCGGCCGGGTGGGTGGGCAGTGCGGGGTGTCCGCGGCATGGATGCCGCGGCCAAGCCCCCATGGATGGGTTTACGGCGTCTCCCGCAACCGGACCCACCCCGCCATCCCACGGATAGATCGCTGTTGCTGTTGCTCTTGCTTCGGCCGTTGCTCTGGCTCGTAGCGGGTGCAGGGCGCAGCCCTGCAGACAACACCCCCTTCCCTGAGCATTCCACGCAGTGGTTTGAGCGCCGTGCGCACGCCAGTCACGGCACGCTAGGCCAACGGAACCGCCCATCATCCACCGAGAACCCTCATGACCCTGCGCCATCTGCCCCTACGCACCGCCCTGCTGCTGGCCCTGTCCTCCCTGCCGCTGGCCGCGTTGGCCGAAGCCACCTCGCCCGCTCCCACCCAGCAGGTGCCCGGCGTCTACCACCAGCGCGTCGGCGCGCTGCAGGTCACCGCCCTGTTCGACGGCGTGGTCGCGCTGGGCCGGCAGGAAGTGGTCGACGTGCCGCCGACACTGGTCAGCCGCCTGTTGGAAGGCCGCTACGTACCGGAAGACAAGAAGGGCCTGCAGACCGCAATCAACGCGTTCCTGGTGCGCCAGGGCAACCACCTGACCCTGGTCGATACCGGCACCGCGCAGTGCTTCGGCCCCGGCCTGGGCCAGGTGCTGGGCAACCTGCGCGCCTCCGGCGTGGACCCGGCCGAGGTGGACGAGGTGCTGCTGACCCACGCCCATCCGGACCACCTGTGCGGGGTGCTCGATGCACAGGGCAAGCCGGCCTACCCGAATGCCACGGTGTGGCTGTCCAGGGCCGATGCCGACTACTGGCTCAACCCGGCCAGCGAGGCTTCCGCGCCGAAGGGTGTGCGCTTCGCCTTCCCGCTGGCGCGCAACGCGGTGGCACCGTACCAGGCCAGTGGCCACCTGCGCACGTTCAACCCCGGCGATGCCCTGCCCGGCGGCGCGGTGGCGATGGACACCCATGGCCATACCCCCGGCCACGTCTCCTACCGGTTCGACAGCCAAGGCCAGTCACTGCTGGTGTGGGGCGACGTGCTGCACTTCCATGCGGTGCAGTTCGCGCACCCGGAGGCCGCGTTCGAGGCCGATTCGGACCGCAAGGCGGCCATCGCCAGCCGTCGCGGGCTGCTGCAGCAGGCCACCGCCAACGGCTGGTGGGTGGCCGGTGCGCACCTGCCGTTCCCGGGCCTGGGCCACGTCCGCAGTGAAGGCCAGGCCTATGCGTGGGTCCCGGCGGAG
>NZ_JAOCGL010000187.1:0-3952 GCF_029842485.1 Stenotrophomonas sp. GD03777 | reverse complement strand
CTTCATCCTCGCCGGCTGCAATCCTTGCCGGCCAGCGCACTGCTGCGGTGGTGACCACGCCGCCGGCAACGGCCCCCACACCCGCGCCGACGCCGGCCGAGCCGCCGCGTCCGGCGATGCCCAGCGATGCATCGCGCATCCGCATGCAGCCCGGCATGCGCCACCTGGTGGTGGCGATCGATCCCGGTCATGGTGGCCAGGACCCGGGCGCGATCGGCCCGACCGGCAAGCGCGAGAAGGATGTCACCCTGGCGGTGGCGCGTGAGCTGGCCCGCCAGGTCAATGCCACGCCGGGCCTGAAGGCCTACCTGACGCGCGACAGCGACGTGTTCATTCCGCTGCCGATGCGCGCGCAGAAGGCGCGTGCGAACAAGGCGGACATTTTCATCTCGATCCACGCCGATGCGGCTGAAAACCGTTCGGCCACGGGTTCGTCGGTGTACGTTCTGTCGACCAAGGGTGCCTCTTCGCAGCGCGCCCGCTGGCTGGCGGACAAGGAAAACGCGGCCGACCTGGTCGGTGGGGTGCGCCTGCAGCAGACCGAAGGCACCCTGGCCAACGTGCTGCTGGACCTGGCCCAGAGCGGCTACATGAAGGCGTCCGAAGATGCGGCCGGCCACGTGCTGGGCGGTCTGAAGCGGATCGGCAACAACCACAAGCCGAACATCGAGCGCGCCAACTTCGCGGTGCTGCGCACGTCGGACATGCCGGCGATGCTGGTGGAAACGGCATTCATTTCCAATCCGGATGAAGAGCGCCGCCTGACGGACCCGGCATACCAGCGCAAGGTGGCGGGCGCCGTGCTGGATGGCGTGCACACCTTCTTCAGCCGCCAACCGCCGCCGGGCACGTTGTATGCCGCCCGCGCGCAGGCTGAGATCGACGCCGCAGCCACGATGGCAGGCGGCAGCAAGTAAGCCGCCGAAGGCGGATTACTGCTTTCCGTAGAGTCGACTGTCAGTCGACTGCGCGCGCAGTATGGGGGTTTCGGTGGCCGGCGAAGAGCAGTCGACTGACAGTCGACTCTACATGCGCAGCCTCCGTTATCATCCCCGCATGACGTCTGCTACCCATCCGCGCCCGATCCGGCCGTTGCCGGAGATCCTCATCAACCAGATTGCCGCGGGCGAAGTGGTCGAACGACCCGCGTCGGTGGTCAAGGAGCTGGTCGAGAACGCGATCGACGCCGGCGCCAGCCGCGTTGATATCGATCTTGAAGAGGGCGGCGTGCGCCTGATCCGCATCCGCGACAACGGCAGTGGCATCGCGCCCGAGCAGTTGCCCCTGGCGGTGTCGCGCCATGCCACCAGCAAGATCGCCGATCTTGACGATCTCGAATCGGTGGCCACGCTCGGTTTCCGTGGAGAAGCGCTGCCGTCGATCGCATCGGTCAGCCGCTTCACCCTGTGCTCGCGGCGCGCGCACGACGAGCACGGTTCGGCACTGCAGATCGAAGGCGGCAAGATCGGCGAGGTGACCCCGCGCGCGCATGCGCCGGGCACCACGGTGGAAGTGCGCGAGTTGTTCTACAACGTGCCGGCGCGGCGCAAGTTCCTGCGCGCCGAGCGTACCGAACTGGGCCATATCGAAGAGTGGCTGCGTTCGCTGGCACTGGCACGGCCGGATGTCGAGCTGCGCGTGTCGCACAACGGCAAGGCCTCGCGGCGCTACAAGCCGGGCGATCTGTATTCCGATGCGCGCCTTGCCGAAACGCTGGGCGAGGATTTCGCCAACCAGGCCGTGCGCGTGGACCACAGCGGCGCCGGCCTGCGCCTGCATGGCTGGATTGCGCAGCCGCATTATTCGCGCGCGAGCGCCGACCAGCAGTACCTATACGTCAACGGTCGCTCAGTGCGTGACCGCAGCGTCGCCCACGCAGTGAAGATGGCCTACGGCGACGTGCTGTATCACGGCCGCCAGCCGGCCTATGTGCTGTTCCTCGAACTGGATCCGACCCGCGTCGACGTCAACGTGCATCCGGCCAAGCACGAGGTGCGCTTCCGCGATTCGCGGCTGGTCCACGATTTCGTCTATCGCACGTTGAAGGATGCGCTGGCCGATACCCGTGCCGGCATGTCGGCGCAGGAGATCGGTGCCGGCCCCGCACATCCGGTGGACGCCGCCGCCGTCCCGACCGCATCGAGCGCCGGCGCGTCGGGGTTCGGGCTGGTGCGCGGGGCTGCGCCCGGCTCGGGAGGTGGTGGTGGCGGGTTTTCAGGCTGGCGTCCGCAGCAGCCGCTGGGCCTGCAGGTGGCCGATGCACCGGCCGCCTACGCCGCGCTGTACGCCGCGCCCGCCGGCGTCGAACGCGCAGCGGCGTTGCCGCCGATGCCGAGCGAGAACGGGTTGCCGGTGACCAGTGCCGACGCGGGTGTACCGCCACTGGGCTACGCGATCGCGCAGCTGCATGGCATCTACATCCTGGCCGAGAACGCTGAAGGCCTGATCGTGGTCGACATGCATGCGGCCCACGAACGCATCGGCTACGAGCGCCTGAAGAATGCGCACGATGGCATCGGCCTGCAGTCGCAGCCGTTGCTGGTGCCGATCACGCTGGCGGTGGGCGAGCGCGAGGCCGACACTGCAGAAAGCGAAGCCGAGACACTGGCGGCGCTCGGCTTCGAGGTGACCCGGGCCGGCCCCGGTTCGCTGCACGTGCGCAGCATTCCGGCACTGCTGGCGCATGCAGAACCGGAAGGACTGCTGCGCGACGTGCTGACCGACCTGCGCGAGCATGGCCAGAGCCGCCGCGTGGCCAGTGCACGCGACGAACTGCTGTCGACCATGGCCTGCCACGGCGCGGTGCGTGCCAACCGGCGCCTGACCGTGCCGGAAATGAACGCGCTGCTGCGCGACATGGAAATCACCGAACGGTCCGGCCAGTGCAACCACGGCCGACCGACCTGGGCCCGTTTTTCGCTGGCGGAGATCGACCGCTGGTTCCTGCGCGGACGTTGAGGGGAGCATCGATGCGTTATCGGGGAATGGCGGGCCTGCTGGCCGCCGTGGTGTTGGCCGCCTGCAGCCCGGCAACACCGCCGGCGCCGACGGCCGCTGAAGATCCGGCCTACGCGGCCGCGCAGCAGCAATGGCGTGTAGCGCGCTACCAGGACCTGACCCGGCCCGATGGCTGGACGGCCCTGGTCGGCCTGCACTGGCTGCAGAACAAATCCCATTTCGTTGGCAGCGGCGCCACCAACGGCATCCGCCTGACGGTTGGCCCGGACAGGCTGGGCCTGCTGCGTCGCGAAGGGACGCAGTGGTGGTTCACGCCTGAAGCCGGTGTCGATGTCAGCCACGACGGCCAGCCGGTGCGTGGCCGCATCCGCGTCGACACCGACAAGGACGCGCAGCCGACGCTGCTGGCCTTCGATGGCGGCAAGGGCCAGCTCAGCATCATCCGCCGGGGGCCACGGGACGCGCTGCGGGTCAAGCATGCCGAGGCACCTGCGCGGCGTGATTTCGCCGGCCTGCAGTACTGGCCGGGCGGCGCGGACTGGCAGGTACAGGCGCGCTTCATCGCGCATCCGCCGGGCAAGACCTTGCCGATCGTCGACATCACTGGCTTGACCACCGAGATGCCCAATGCCGGTGCGGTGGAGTTCGAACGTGATGGCCGCAGCTGGCGCCTGGAGGCCATCGGTGCGCCCGGGCAGCCACTGTTCCTGATCTTTGCCGACCGCACCAGCGGCCGCGGCAGCTATCCGGCCGGGCGCTATCTGGATACCGATGCCCCCGCTGCAGACGGCACGGTGCGCATCGATTTCAACCATGCCTACAACCCACCGTGCGCGTTCACCGCCTACGCGACCTGCCCGCTGGCGCCGCCGGAAAACCGGTTGGACCTGCGCGTGGAAGCGGGCGAGAAGGCCTACCACCTGCCTGAAGGAGAAGGCTGACCATGCCGATCAAACACCTGTTCCGTACCGCGCTGTTGCTGGCGGCCTGCGCA
>NZ_JAOCGL010000186.1:0-3990 GCF_029842485.1 Stenotrophomonas sp. GD03777 | reverse complement strand
CCCCACGGCCATGCCGGGATTGCCGGCGGCGATCAACCGGGGCGTTTGCCCGGGCGCCGCCACGATGCTGCCGGCGCCCTTCAACACCACCACCGCGTGGAAACGCTCGGCGAGCGTCTGCGCACAGGCGTAGCGATCGGCCTGGATGTCGCTGGTGCTGCAGCCGAGCAGGCGTGCGGCCTCGCCCGGGTGCGGTGTGAGGACGGCGCCAGGCAAGGCACGCGGATCCTGCGCCAGCAGGTTCAGCGCGTCAGCATCGACCACCAGTGGTTTGGCGCTGGCCAGCACCCGCGCAAACAGTGCGCGCGCCCATTCGTCCTGGCCCAGACCGGGCCCGATCGCCACCACCTTTGCCCTGTCAAGCAAGGCCGGCAGCGCTTCGCCGTCTTCCAGCGCGTGGGTCATCGCCTCGGGCAGGCGAGCCAGCAGTGGAGCGACGTGGTCGCGGCGGGTACCCAGGCTCAACAGCCCCGCCCCTGCGCGCAAGGCGGCCTCGGCTGCCATGGCGATGGCACCGCCGCTGCCATGGTTGCCGCCGACGCACAGCACGTGGCCGGATTCACCCTTGTGGGTATTTGCGCGGCGCGGCGGCAACAGGGCCGGCAACCGTGCCTGCGCCCAGTACTCCACGGCAGGCGACACGCTTTGCCATGCGGCAGCGGGCAACTGCAGGGGTGCCAGGGCCTTGTGCCCGCAATGATCCAGCGCGTCGCCGGTGTACAGCCCGCGATGGGCCACGATGAACTGCAGGGTCAGCGCCGCGCGCACTGCCGCGCCAGGTATCGCACCGCGGTCGGCATCGACGCCACTGGGCACATCCAGGGCCAGCACAGGTGCCGCCTGCGCATTGATCGCAACGATCAGCGCCTGCGCCGCGCCCTCCGGCGCGCGATCGAAACCCAGCCCGAACAGGGCATCGACCCAGAGGTCGGCCTCGGGCAGCGCGCCGTCGAACTCGGTGATGGCGCCGCCGTCGGACCTGAACTCCGATGTTGCACGCTGCGCCAGCGCGGTCGATGGCGCCCGGCCCGGCAGGGCGATCACCCTCACCTCGCGCCCGGCCTGCAACGCGTGGCGAGCCAGCACGAGGCCGTCGCCGCCATTGTTGCCCGCACCGACCACCACGCCGATGCGCTGCGCCTGCGGCCAATGCTGCAGCAGGCACTGCCAGGCGGCCTGGCCGGCCTGCGCCATCAGTCCCCAGCCAGCATCCCCCGCCAGGGTGGACGCCTGGGCATCCAGCGCACGCGCGGCAGCGGAATCGAACAGATCGGCGAGGTTGGCCATGCAGGGATTTTATACTGGTGCGCATGTCCCTCGCCCCCTCCCCCGTCGATCCAGCCCAGGCCGTGCAGCGCATCCGCGAACTGGCCCGCGCGCATGGCTTCCAGCGCTGCGGCATCGCCGGTATCGAGCTCGGCGAGGACGAGGCGCACCTGGCCGACTGGCTGGGCCAGGGCCTGTACGGCACGATGGACTGGATGGCGCGCCACGGCACCCTGCGCGCACGACCGGCCGAGCTGTTGCCCGGCACTGTGCGCGTGATCTCGGTGGGCATGGACTACAGCCACAAGGATGACACCGAAGCGTGGGCGACGCTGGCCGACCCGGGCCGCGCCTACGTGGCGCGCTATGCGCTGGGCCGCGACTACCACAAGCTGATGCGCAACCGCCTGCAGAAGTTGGCCACGCAGATCGACGACGAAGTCGCACCACTGGGCTACCGCGTGTTCGTCGATTCCGCCCCCGTCCTGGAGCGCGCACTGGCCCGCAACGCCGGGCTCGGCTGGATCGGCAAGCACACCTGCCTGATCGACCGCCATGGCGGTTCCTGGTTCTTCATCGGCGAGATCTACATCGACATCCCGCTGCCGATCGATACGCCGGCCACGGCGCACTGCGGCACCTGCACGCGCTGCATCGATGTCTGCCCGACCCAGGCCATCACCGGGCCGCAGCGGCTGGACGCGCGGCGCTGCATTTCCTACCTGACCATCGAACACGACGGCGCCATTCCCGAACAGATGCGCCCGCTGATCGGCAACCGCATCTATGGCTGCGACGACTGCCAGCTGGTCTGCCCCTGGAACAAGTTCGCCAAGCGCACCGACGAAGCCGATTTCCGCGCGCGCAACAACCTCGATACCGCGCGCCTGGACCAGCTGTTCACCTGGGACGAAGCCGAGTTCCTGCGCCGCACCGAAGGCAGCCCGATCAGGCGCAGCGGCCATGAGCGCTGGCTACGCAACATCGCCGTGGCGCTGGGCAATGCGCCGTCCTCGGCCGAAGCGCTGGCTGCCCTGCAGACCCGCATCGACGATCCTTCGCCGCTGGTGCGTGAACACGTGCAGTGGGCACTGGGCCAGCATACGGCGCGCTGACGTGCGATCCTGAGCCCCCGTTCCGCCCGCAGCACGCCGTTTCCATGCAGCCACGCAACAACGACATCCTCACCCCCAGCCAGCTCAACACCCTGGCCCGCGACCTGCTGGAAGGCAGCTTCCCGGCGATCTGGGTCGAGGCCGAACTGGGCAGCGTGGCGCGTCCTGCCTCCGGACACCTCTACTTCACCCTGAAGGACGCGCGCGCGCAGCTGCGTGCGGCGATGTTCCGGATGAAGGCGCAGCACCTGAAGTTCGTGCCGCGCGAAGGCATGCGCGTGCTGGTGCGCGGCAAGGTGACCCTGTACGACGCCCGTGGCGAGTACCAGATGGTGCTGGACCACATGGAGGAAGCCGGCGAAGGCGCGCTGCGCCGCGCCTTCGAGGAGCTGAAGGCACGGCTGGAGGCCGAAGGCCTGTTCGACCCGGCACGCAAGCGGCCGCTGCCGGCGCACGTGCGACGCCTGGCCGTGATCACCTCGCCCACCGGCGCTGCCGTGCGCGATGTGCTGAGCGTGCTCGGCCGGCGCTTCCCGCTGCTGGAAGTTGACCTGCTGCCGACCCTGGTACAGGGCAGCAGTGCCGCCGCGCAGATCACCCGGCTGCTGCAGGCCGCCGATGCCAGCGGCCGCTACGACGTGATCCTGCTGACCCGCGGTGGTGGTTCGCTGGAAGACCTGTGGGCCTTCAATGATGAAGCCCTGGCCCGTGCGATCGCCGCCAGCCGCACCCCGGTGGTGTCTGCGGTTGGCCACGAAACCGACTTCAGCCTGAGCGACTTCGCCGCCGACCTGCGTGCACCGACGCCATCGGTGGCGGCTGAGCTGCTGGTACCGGACCAGCGCGAACTGGCCCTGCGCGTGCGCCGCACGGCCGTTCGCATGCTGCAGCTGCACCGGCATGCGATGCAACAGGCGATGCAGCGCGCCGACCGCGCCCTGTTGCGCCTGAACGCGCAGAGCCCGCAGGCACGACTGGATCTGCTGCGTCGACGCCAGCTCGATCTGGGACGACGCCTGCATGCCGCGTTCAACCAGCAGCAGGAGCGCCGTGCTGCGCGGCTTCGCCATGCAGCGGCGGTCCTGCGCGGGCACCATCCACAGCGCCAGCTCGACACGATGCAGCGCCGCTTGGCCGCCCTGCGCGGACGACCGCAGGCAGCGATGCAGCGTCTGCTGGAGCGCGATGCACTGCGGCTGCGCGGGCTGGCGCGTTCACTGGAAGCAGTCAGCCCGCTGGCCACCGTAGCCCGCGGCTACAGCATCCTGACCCGCAGCGACGATGGTGCGCTGGTGCGGCGCATCGACCAGGTGCAACCTGGTGACGCCCTGCAGGCCCGCGTCGGCGACGGCGTGATCGACGTACAGGTCAAGTAGAGGGGGGTTCGGCAGGGCTGCGCCCTGCACCCGCAGAGGCTTCAAGCAACGGCCGAAGCAACAGCAAAAGCTGGCATTCCGCGGGTTGGCGGGGCGGTGCCAGAGTGCGGGGACGCCGTAAACCCGTCCATGGGGGCTTGGCAGCCGCATCCATGCGGCTGACACCCCGCACTCCGACACCGCCCCACCTCTGACAGTTTTCCGCGATGGGGTAGATCCACGCCATGCGTGGA
>NZ_JAOCGL010000185.1:0-4034 GCF_029842485.1 Stenotrophomonas sp. GD03777 | reverse complement strand
CGATACCCGCCCAGGCCATGCCGAGGCCGGCGCCTACCTGCTGGGCCTGTGGGGCCTGCCGATGCCGATCATCGAAGCGGTGGCCTTCCACCTGCAGCCGCAGCGCGCCAACACCCGCAGCTTCTGGGTGACCGGCGCGGTGCACGTGGCCCTGGCGCTGGTCAATGGCGATCCGGTGGACGAGGACTACCTGCAGCGTGCAGGCGTGCTGAACAAACTGCCGCAATGGCGCGAGCACGCCAATGCACTGATGGGACTGACACCCACTGACGCCTGAGCGGCACGCGGGCGCCTGCCTCCGCCTCGCATGAGGGCGCGTCCAACGGACGCGCCCTTTTTCCTGTCTCAGCGCTGCGGACAGGCGTCCAGCACGCACAGACGCCATTGGCGCTCGCACAGGGCCGGGGCGTTGCCCTTGGCCAGGCACTCCAGCCGGAATTGCTCGCAGTACACACCGCCGCCGCAGACGATGATGTTCTGTGCGGACAGCGAGCCCACCAGCGTTGCATAGATCAGGACTGCGGCCGATACCTGGCGGAAAAGCGTGCGCTTCATATCCATCTCCCAGTGTCCGGTATTGGACGCGCCTACTGTGCTGAATGTGACAAGAGCAGACAGTGACTGCACTCACCTTCTCGACATGATCAGAATTTCCTTACAGAAATGAAAAGGGCGGACCTTGCGGTCCGCCCTCCTCGTTCTGCTATCGCACTTCGATGGATCAGAAGCGCTGGGTGTACTTCATGTACAGGAAGCGACCCACGTCGAAGCCGCCGTAGTAGGCGAAGCTCGAGTTCGGCTGGGTGAACATGATCGGACCCTTATGGTCGAACACGTTGTTGGCGCCCAGCGCGATGGTGGCATCCCACGGTGCCTTCCAGCTGACCTGCAGGTCGTGGAAGGTGTTGGAGCCGGTCTTGCGCAGCGGCGACTTCTCACCGTTCTGGTAGCGGTCGGCGTCGTCGCACGGACGGTTGGCCACGCAGGCTTCGTTCATGCCCGAGTAGTAACGCGCGGTGTACGCCACGCCGAAGTCACCCTTCGACCAGGTCAGGCCCAGGTTCGAACGCACGCGGAACAGGCCCGGCTCACCCACACGGCCGATGGTGATGTTGTCACCGTCAGCGTTCTGGCCCTGCTCGTCGTACTTGGCCAGGTAGCTCGTCTGCCAGTCGATCGCGAACTGGCCGATGGCCAGCTCCGGCAGGCGGTACTTGATGCCCAGGTCGTAGCCCTGGGTTTCCATCTGGCCGAGGTTGGCCAGGCCGTAGGTCATGCCGTTGATGTGGCCATCGCCTGCACGGGTGTGTGCGGCGCAACGCGAAGCATCGCCCAACACGTAGCAGTCACGCAGGATGCGGTCGACGCTGTCAGCGATGATCATGTCGCTGATTTCGTACTTGTACCAGTCCAGCGAGATGTCCAGGCCCTGCACCCAGCGCGGGCTCCAGACCAGGCCGATGGTGGTGCTCTTGGAGGTTTCCGGGGTCAGGTTCGGGTTGGCACCCGAGATGAACTGGTCCGGCGTCGCACACGGGGTCGAGGTGCACGGAATCAGGCCCTGGCCCAGCTGGGTGTAACCAACCGGGACGCCCGCCGCCGAGCAGGCCGCGTTGCCGTTGACCGAACCCGGCGCGGTGATGCCGCACGGATCGGTGTACGACTCGAAGCTGCTGCTCAGGCCACCGTACAGGTTGTCGATCGTCGGAGCACGGAAGCCCTCAGCCCAGGTACCGCGAACCAGCAGCTCGTCCAGCGGACGCCAGGTGAAGCCGAACTTGGAATTCAGGGTGTCGCCGAAGTTGCTGTAATCCGAGTAACGGGTCGCAGCATTCAGGGTCAGTTCCTTGGCAAACGGCATGTCCGCCAGGACCGGCACGTTCAGTTCCAGGTAGACCTCGTCCAGCGAGTACTCACCCTGAGTGGTCTGCGCGCCCAGGCCGGTGGACTGGCCCGACTGCGCGAAGGCGTCCGGCGAGAAGCGGCCTTCTTCCTTGCGGTGCTCGACGCCCACGGCGAAGCCCAGGTCACCGGCCGGCAGGGTCACGATCGAACCCGACAGGTTGGCGGTGAAGCTGGTGGTCTTGGTCAGACCGGTATCGGTGAAGTACGGGAACAGGAAGTCCTGGGTGGCCTGGTCGGCCAGCGAACCGGCACCGGCAACGCCGAACGGCAGCAGCGGGTTCCACGGACGGCAGCCGCTGGTGGCGAGCGGATCGGACATGCTGGTGCCGCAGCGGGCGACGCCATCAGCACCGATGAACGAAGCGCCCAGCGCCTGTTCCGATGCGATCAGGCTCATGTCGCCGTGACCACGCTTGGTGGTTTCGTTGCGGTTCCACAGCGCGCCGACGTCCCAGTCGAAGGTCTTGCCGGCGAAGTCGAAGAAGCCGCTGATGCTCGGGGCGAAGCGCAGGGTCTTGACCTGGCTTTCGGTGGTGCGCGGCACTTCCCACAGACGGCGTCGGAAGGTCAGGTCTTCACCGGTCGGGTTGAACGCGCTGTCGGCCGACAGCGGGGTGCCGAAGGACGCCGACTGGTACGGATAGCCCGCGATCTGCTGGGTGGTGTTGCGCTCGTTGTAGAGCACGTCAGCGTTGAACGAGATCGCGTCGGTGAAGTCGTAGTTGCCGTTGACGTACAGCGACTTACGCTCGATACCGGTCTGCACCATCATCTGCTCGTTGGCATTGACGGCGTCAGCAGAGGTTTCCAGACGGTAGTCGGCGCGGTTGGCCGGGTTGCCGCCGTCACGCAGGGTGTACCAGCGCTGGTCGCTCGGGCCGACATAGCCCGGCTCGCCCTGCTTCAAGTTCGGGGTGACGCACGGGTCGCAGAAGCCACCCTTCTGGTTGATCGGGCTGGCGCCCGAACGCGGGTAGTTCGGGCCGGCGTTGCCGTCACGGCTGAACCAACGATCCTTCGCCCACACCGGATCCTGCTTGGAATACTCGGCGGACATGGTGACACCGCCGCGCTCGCCCATGCTGCCGAGGGTGAAAGAATAGGTTTCGGTGTCGCCGTCGCCCTTGCCGTACTGACCGACATAGACGCTGGCTTCAGCGCCGTCGAAGCGCTTGCGGGTGATCACGTTGACCACGGCCGCGATGGCGTCCGAACCGTAGATGGCCGAGGCGCCATCCTTCAGGATCTCAATGCGCTCGATGGCCGCCATCGGGATCTGGCTCAGATCCTGGTAACCGGCGGTGGTTGCGCCCAGGCGCTTGCCGTTCATCAGCACCAGGGTGCGCTGGGCGCCCAGGTTGCGGATGTCGACGTAGTAGCCGCCCACGTTCTCGCCCGAAGCCAGCGACTCCGAACGCGAAATGGCCGGGGAACCGGCCGAGGTCAGGTTCTGCAGGACGTCAGCAACCGAGGTGTAGCCCTGCTTTTCCAGGTTCTCACGGCTGAGGGTGACGATCGGCTGCTGGGTTTCAACGGCAGCGCCGCGGATGCGCGAGCCGGTGACCGAAATGCGGTCCAGGTCGGTGGTGCCCTTTGCTTCCTGCGCCGAAGCAAAGGCCGGCGCCAGCGCCAGCGCAATGCCGGCCGGCAGCAAGCCGAACCGCACTGCGGGATTACGAACGTTCATCTATCTCTCCAAGGTACGTGTTAGCAGCGTGTTAAAACACCCCAGCACGTTACGATTGCGTTGCAGCGCTGTATTTGCGCGAACCAACCGGAGACTTTGCGGATTGTGGCGGGAGCAAGCCGCCGTTCTCCCTGAAGCGCGATGCGGACTGGCCGTAGCGGGCGCGGAACGCACGCGCGAAGCTGCAGCAGTTGTCGAAACCGCTGGCGGCAGCGACCTCGCCCACCATCATGTCGGTGTCGCGCAGCAGATCAGCGGCGCGTTCGAGGCGCAGTCGTGCCGAAAGCGACTGCGGGCTTTCCTCGTACAGGCTCTGGAAGGTCTTGGACAGGTACCAGCTGGAGAAGTTGGTCAGCTCGGCCAGTTCGCCGATTCGCACCACCCGGTGGCTGTTGCCTTCCAGATAGAGGCGCGCGCGCTGCATGCGGCCGAACACCTGGCG
>NZ_JAOCGL010000184.1:0-4035 GCF_029842485.1 Stenotrophomonas sp. GD03777 | reverse complement strand
GGTGCGCATCGCCGCACCGCTGACCCTGGCCGGTACCGACGGCCTGGAGCGCTTCGGCCAGCTCACCGTAGCCTTCGATGGTCGCCTCTGGCAGCCGACCGAAGTGGCCGCGCCGGGCACCGCCGGCTACGAGCAGGTGATGGCCGACAACCAGCGCCGCCGCCTGGTGCTGGAAGATGGCCGTGATGCCCGCGATCCGGCCAGCGTGGCCTACCTGCCGGGCAACCCGGTGCTGCGCACTGGCATGCAGCTGCGCAATGTGGAGGGCATCGTGCGCGTGGATGCACAGGGCCGTCCGCGCCTGCAGGTCGAGGGTGCGCTGAAACTGCCGGAACTCAAGCGCCCCGCAGTGCCGACCGTGCCGGGTAGCCTGCACGTGGCCGCCTTCAACCTGGAGAACTTCTTCAACGGTGATGGCCAGGGCGGCGGCTTCCCGACCCTGCGCGGCGCCCGCACGCTGGACGAGCACAAAGCGCAGGTGGCCAAGCTGGTCGCCACGGTCAACGCGCTGGGCGCCGACGTCGCCGCGCTGATGGAGCTGGAGAACGACGGCTACGGACCGCAGTCGGCCATCGCCGAACTGGTCGATGCGCTCAACCGTGACCGCGGCGCGCAGGGCGACTGGCGCTTCGTCGATGCCGGCAACGGCCCCGGCGACAACCCGATCCGGGTCGGCATCATCTACCGCAGCTCACGCCTGCAGCCGGTCGGCACGCCGGCCACGTTGACCGGCGGCCCGTTCGTCGAGCACAGCCGCGTGCCGCTGGCGCAGGCCTTCCAGGGCAAGCAGGGCGCGCCGTTCGTGGTGGTGGCCAATCACTTCAAGTCGAAGGGCTGCCGCGACGCCAGCGGCGCCGACGCCGATCGCAACGACAACCAGGGCTGCTGGAACGCCACCCGCATGACCTCGGCGCAGCAGCTGCATGCCTGGCTGCAGACGGATCCGACCGGTACCGGTACAAAGGACGCGGTGCTGCTCGGCGATTTCAATGCCTACGCGATGGAAGACCCGATCCGCACCCTGCACGACCTGGGCTGGCAGGACGCGTTCAAGGTCGTCAAGGTCGAGCATCCCTACAGCTACGTCTACAACGGCTACACCGGCCGCCTTGACCACGCGTTGCTCAGCCCGGGCATGGCCAAGCGCCTGCGCGGTGCCGCCGAATGGCACAGCAACGCCGACGAGCAGGACGCCAGCGGTTACCAGGGCCGCAACGTGCAGGGCCCGTGGCGCAGCTCCGACCACGACCCGCTGCTGCTGGGTTTCGACAAATAACCCTCAACGCCGGGGTCGGAGCCCATTCCGTGGGAATGGGATCCGACCCCGGGGCAATGGTCGCGTCAGGGGTCGGATCCCATTCCTACGGAATGGGCTCTGACCCCGATGCACATGCTCACCCCCAGGCGATCAAGCCGATCGCCAGCACCGCCAGCGCCAAACCGGCACGGTTCCACTTCGTGGTGGCCTCGCCGAAGGCAAACACGCCCACCAGTGCACCCAGCATCACCACGCCGATGTTCATGCCGGCGAACACGGTGGCCGGGTTGTCCGGCATCGACTGGTGCGCATGCACATAGAACAGGATGTTGCTGCCATTGAGCAGGCCCAGCAGCGCACCTGCGCCGAGGTTGCGCCAGGCCAGCCGGCTGCGGCCACTGACATGCCGCCACAGCTGCAGGGCCAGCATCAGCACGAAGGCCACGCTGAAGCTGGCCAGCACCGCCGCCATCGACGGCGTGCCCGACAGCGCCACCTGCTTGAGCAGCACGTCGACCACCGCAAACCCGCCCCATACGCCCAGCAGCCAGCCCCAGCCGCCGGGCGAGGACGCCACCGCCGGGCCGCGCGGGCGCAGGCTGATCGCCACCATGGCGACCAGGCCCAGCGCCAGGCCGACCAGCTTCCACGGCGTCGCGCTCTGGCCGAAGAACAGGAAGGCGGCAGCCAGTGACAGCAGCAGCGACAGGCGCTGCGCCACATCGCTGCGCACGATGCCGGCCACCGCCACTGCGCGGCCCAGCACCAGGAAGATCGAGGGCAGCACCACCGCCAGCGCCAGCAATGTCAGCCACGGCGCATGCGGCGCGCGCAGCGCATCCAGCGGCGGCTGCAGCACCACCGCGGTGAGCGTTGCCGCCACCAGATAGTTCCAGGTGACCATCTGCGCGACATCCAGCTGGCGGCGTCCAGCCACCTTCAACACCACCGAAACCAGCACGCTGCAGATCACGGCCAAAGACAGGTAGAGCATGGGGCGGGCACAGGGCAGGGGCGGGGGACGGTATCATGGTGCCATGCACAAGCCCTCGTTCCCCGTCGCCCCCGGCGAAACCGCCTGTCTTCAACTGGATGGCCCGGCCGGCCCGCTGGAAGTGGTCGTCGACCTGCCCAAGGCCGATGTGCCGGTGCAGCCGATCGTGGCCATCGTCTGCCACCCGCTGTCCACTGAGGGCGGCACCCTGCACAACAAGGTGGTCACCATGACCGCCACTACCCTGCGCGAGCTGGGCATCGCCACGGTGCGCTTCAACTTCCGCAGTGTTGGCGCGTCGGCCGGCACCTTCGATGGCGGCGTGGGCGAGCAGGATGACCTGAAGGCGGTCGCCGCCTGGGTGCGCAGCCAGCGCCCGCACGACCGCCTATGGCTGGCCGGTTTCAGCTTCGGTTCGTTCGTTTCGCTGAAGGCGGCTGCCGCGCTGCAGCCGGAAGCGCTGATCTCGATCGCGCCGCCGGCTGGTCGCTGGGATTTCGACGGTATCGCACCGCCGGCCCGCTGGCTGGTGATCCAGGGCGAGCAGGACGAGATCGTCGACCCGCAGGCCGTCTACCAGTGGCTGGACACGCTGGACTTCCCGCATGAGCTGGTGCGCATGCCCGAGACCAGCCACTTCTTCCACCGCAAGCTGATCGACCTGCGCGGCGCGCTGACCCACGGCGTGAAGCATTGGCTGGGCGCGGCGGCATGAGTGCAACCGAGTTGACCCCGTCGCAGCGGTACGCGGAAGGGGTCGCCCGTGGTGACTGGCAGGACGACCCGGCCCAGCATGCAGCGCTGGCCGAGCTGGACCGCATCCACCTGGGACTGCTGGACAGTGCCGAGGACGGCTGGCTGGACCGCCTGTCCTCGTTCTGGAAGAAGCCCGAGCCGGTCAAGGGCCTGTACTTCTGGGGCGGCGTCGGCCGCGGCAAGACCTTCCTGGTCGACCTGTTCTACGACGGGCTGCCGATCAAGCAGAAGTACCGCACGCATTTCCATCGCTTCATGCGCAGCGTCCACGAGCGTCTGCGCGAGCACCAGGGGCAGAGCGACCCGCTGGCGAAGATCGCCCAGGAGTGGCGCAGCAACCTGCGCGTGCTGGTGCTGGACGAGTTCTTCGTCACCGACATCGGTGATGCGATGCTGCTTGCGCGGCTGCTGGAGCGCCTGTTCGCCGAGGGCGTGACCCTGGTCACCACCTCCAACACCGCAGTTGAGAACCTGTACCTCAACGGCCTGCAGCGCGAGAGCTTCCTGCCGGCCATCGGCCTGTTGCAGCGCTTCTGCGTGGAGCTGTACGCAGAAGGCACCGAGGACTACCGGATGCGCGCGCTGACCCGCTCGCCGGTGTACCGCGCACCGTTGGCCGCAGACAGCGACGACTGGCTGGCCACGCGCTGGAGCGAACTGAGCGGCGGCCAACCGGCCAGGCCCGGCAACATCGAGATCGAGGGCCGCAAGATTCCGGTCCGCGGCCGCGGCAAGAGCATCGCCTGGTTCGATTTCGCCGCGCTGTGCGAGGGCCCGCGCGGGCCCTCGGACTACATCGAGATCGCGCACGAGTTCAACACGGTACTGCTGGGCGGCATTCCGGCCTTCGATCGCCTGAACGAGGATGCCGCGCGCCGCTTCGTCAACCTGATCGACGAGTTGTACGACCGCCACGTCAACCTGGTCTGCACCGCCAGCACCTCGCCGGTCGAGCTGTACACCGGCCAGCGCCTGCAGGGCGCGTTCGAGCGCACCGCCTCGCGCCTGATCGAGATGCAGAGCGCCG
>NZ_JAOCGL010000183.1:0-4165 GCF_029842485.1 Stenotrophomonas sp. GD03777 | reverse complement strand
TCCACGCCATGCGTGGATGCGATCAACCAATACTCGTGCGATCGCGGCCGTCGCTCTTGGCGCGGTACAGCGCGCGGTCGGCGCGCTGGTACAGCAGCGCCGGGGTGCGGTCGTCGGCATCCAGCTCTACCAGGCCCGCACTGAAGGTCACACGCAGGCCCGCCACGCCGGCCCAATCGGGATGGTCATGGAACAGGCCACGCAGGCGCGCGCACAGCTGTGCGGCTTCCTCCAGGCGGGTGTCGTTGAGCAGCAGCGCGAACTCTTCGCCGCCGGTGCGCGCCGGCAGGTCGGAGTCGCGGCAGGCCGCTGCGATCAATGACGCCACCTGCACCAGCACGGCATCGCCGATGCTGTGGCTGTGGCGGTCGTTGACCTCCTTGAAGTGATCGATGTCGAGCACCACCAGGCACAGCGGATGACCACTGCGCTGGGACCGGGCGAAGTCACGCGCCAACGTTTCGTCGAAGGCGCGGCGATTGGCCAGGCCGGTCAGCACATCCTCGCGGGCCTGGCGCTCGAAGGCTTCGGCCTGGCGCGCCAGGCGCTCGGCCAGTTCGGTCTTTTCCTGGTTCAGCGCCTGCAGGTGCACCGTCTTGGCCTGCAGGTCGAAGGTCGCTTCGTCCACCCGCCGTGCCAGGCGCAGGTTGCTGGCCTTCAGCTGCTGCAGCAGCAGCCGGTACAGCGCCACCAGTCCAGTCAGCAGCAGCATCCCCGCCAGCACCTGCACGCTGCGGCGCTGCCACCAGAACGGTTCCACGGTGAAGCTCCACACCGCCTCCTGTTGGCCCCAGCTGCCGCCGGGATGGGCGGCCGCCACATGCAGGGTGTAGTCGCCCGGCGGCAGGCCGACGAACTCAACGCTGCGCTGCGGGCCGCGCTCGACCCAGCCGGCATCCAGCCCGTCCAGCCGCGTGCGGTAGCGGATCCGGTCAGACATCAGGTAGCTCAGGCCGACATAACTCACCGCCAACCGGCGCCCCCCTGGAATATGGTTGCGATCCGGCCCTTCCCAATGCACCGGCGCGCCATCCACCTGCACGCTCTCGATCGCGGCCGGCGGCGATGGCCGCTCGCGGAAACGCTGCAGGCGCTGCGGGTCGACCGTGCTCAGGCCGCCTGCGGTGACCACCCAGAACGTGCCGTCCTGGCGCAGGATCGCCGATGGGCTGGAGCTGCCGTTGGCCTGTGCATTGGCCATACCGTCGATCTCGTTGTAGCGCTCCACCCCCACCCGCGGCGTGCGGCCATCGGCCACGGCGTTGAGGGTGACCATATCGGTGCGCAACACACCGCGATTGCTGCTGATCCACACATTGCCAAGGCGATCCTGCACCAGCTGGAACACCGCATCCACCGGCATGCCCTGCTCAAGGCCGACCCGCGCCAGCGCACCGTTGCGCCAACGGTACAGGCCACGATCACTGCTGATCCACATCGCGTCGCCCAGCTGGTGGAAGCCGAACACGCTGCGGCCACCGCCCAGCGGCGCCAGGTCGATCGACTGCACGTGGTCGCCGCGCAGCACGCGGATGCCTTCGATGGTGCCGATCCACAGGTTGCCCTGATGGTCATGCTCAAGCGCGGTGATCAGGCCGCCGGGCATGCCCGGCGCGTTCGAGACCTGCACATGGTCGCCGTCGATGCGCACCACGCCCTTCTGCGTGCCGGCCCAGACCACGCCCTGGGAATCAACGCTGATCGCACGGATGTTGCCACCCGGCATGCCGTCGGCTGCCGCGTAGTTGTGGCGCAGGTGGCCGTCACGGCCGAGCCGGTAGACCCCATCGCCGAAGGTTCCGACCCACAGGTCACCGTCCGGCCCCTGTGCCAGGCTCAGTACCGAAGGTGCCTTGCCGCCGCGGTTGTGCAGCGGCATCGCCCGGAAACGGCCGTCCGCGGTCCGCATGTCAAGCCCGCTGGCGCTGCCGACCCACAGCTGGCGATCGCGATCCTCGAATACCGTGCGCACGTAATCGCCACTGAGCCCATCGCGCTCGGTGTAGCTGCTGAACAGTGTTTCGCGCAGGCGATAGAGCCCGCCGTTGGCGCCCACCCAGATGCTGCCTTCGGCATCCTCGCGCAGGCTGACCACGCGTCCGCCCGGCAGGTTCAGACCGGCCGGCAGTCGCTCCAGGCCATGTGCGGAGATGCGCAGCAGGCCCTGGTTCTCGGTGCCCAGCCACAGGTCACCGTGCCGGTCCTGCAGCATCGAGGTCATGTGCAGCTGGCCCGGCAGGCGGTGCACCAGCACCAGCTGGTCGTCCTCCACCCGGTACAGGCGCTCACCGGCGACGATCCACAACGCGCCATCCGGCGCACGGTAGGGCCACGACAGGCCACTGCCGGCACCCAGCCCCCATGCGGCGGGGGCGCGCTTGAGCACGCCATCGTTGTCGCGCAGCACCAGCCCGTCCAGCGTACCGACCCAGACCCGGTCCTGCGCATCGACCACCAGTCTGGTGAAGCTCATCGCCATCGGCAGGTCCGCCGCCGGCGCCTGGTAGACAATGCCGCTGTCCGGCGTCAGGTAGCCGATGCCCTTGCCTTCGTACAGCAGCCACAGCCGCCCCTGGCTGTCCATCTGCATGGACTGGATCAGCACCTGCGGCGTATCGGCCTGGTGCTCCCACACCCGCCATTGGCCATCACTGCCACGGTGGCTGACGTTGCCGCGCGAATCACTGATCCACAGTCCGCCCTGGCGGTCGACGAACAGGGCGCCGATGCCGTTGTCGCGCAGGCCCGGGCGCGTGCTGCGGTCGAACACGGTGAAATCCAGGCCGTTGTAGCGCACCAGCCCTTCCCAGGTGGCGAACCAGAGATGGCCTTCCGGCGTCTGCGCGATGTCGCGCAGCGAGTTGTGCGGCAGGCCGTTGCGCGAGGTCCATACATCGATGGCGTAGTCGCGCAGCGGGGGCGCGCCCTCCTGCGCAGCCAACGGCAGCGCAAGGGCCAGCAGCAGCCACAACAGGCCCTGCCGCAGTGCCCGCCTGAATCCTGATGCGCGGCGCTCCACCCAGCGCCTCTTGTCCCCCTGCCCGCCCATCACCGCAGCGGCGGCGGCCAGGTGCGGCTGCAGGACGCGGCAGCGTGCGGGAACAGCCGGGCAGCGTGCAATGGCATGCCGGCAGGAACGGGCTGGCTCATCGTGGGGAGACTGGGGAGATGCGCAGATGATAGGCCAAACCCCGGCCCCGGCGTCACCGTTCGCAGCGCGCCGACTCAGCCGGCGCGGCCGGGCGCCACCACCTGGGCACTGGCAGGCCACTGCACCACCGCCTCCAGGCCACCTTCGGCCCGGTTGCGCAGCCACAGCCGGGCGCCGTCCTTCTCGGCCAGGGCGCGCGCGATGGTCAGGCCCAGGCCGGCCCCGCCGGTTTCGCGCGAACGCGAGGTCTCCACCCGCACGAACGGATCGAACACCGCCTCCAGCTGCTCTTCGGCCAGGCCCGGGCCGTCATCGGCCACCACCACGGTAATCGCACCGCCGCTGCGCTCAACCCGCACCCGTGCCCGCTGCGCGTACATCACCGCGTTGTCCACCAGGTTGGAGAACAGCCGGTGCATGGCCAACGGACGCAACATCAGCACCGAACCACTGCCCCCTTCGAAGACCACATCACCGCCGCCTTCGGCGGCGTCCTCGACAATGCTCTCCAGCAGCGAATCCAGGTCCAGTGCGGCGCGCTGCTCGGCACTCTCGGCGCTGCGCGCCAGTTCCAGGCCCTCGCGCACCAGCGCCTGCATCGCCGCCAGGTCGCCGATCAGGCGCTCACGCAGGGCCTCGTCGCTGACATTCTCCAGGCGCAGGCGCAGCCGGGTCAGCGGCGTCTGCAGGTCGTGGGTGATCGCCGCCAGCATCTGCGTGCGTTCGGCCAGGTGCCGCTGCAGACGGTGCTGCATGGCGTTGAAGGCTTCGGCGGCACGCTGCACTTCGCGCGGCCCGCGCAGTGGCAACGGGTCGCGCTGCAGGTCATCGCCAAGGTCTTCTGCGGCTGCGGCCAGTTCCTGCAGCGGCGCGCTGGCCATGCGCGCGACGATATAGGCCAGCACGGCAATCGCCAGCACCAGCAGGGTCAGGAACCATGGGTCCACGGCGAGGATGCCGTTGTGCGCCACCGCCGGCGAGTCCAGCGCCAGCTTCAGCAGCGTGCCGTCGTTG
>NZ_JAOCGL010000182.1:0-4182 GCF_029842485.1 Stenotrophomonas sp. GD03777 | reverse complement strand
GATGCCGCCGATCTGGCCAGCCTGCGCCTGCCGATGCGGCGGGTGCTGGCCCATCACCTGGGGCCACGCGGCCTGAAGTCCTGGGAAATGCTCGAGCAGCTGGCGCCCCGCAGGTAGGGGGTGTTGAGCAGGGCTTGCAGCCCTGCACCTGCCGAGGCCAAAGCAACAGCAACAGCGTGCATTCCGTGGGATGGCGGGGTGGGTCCGGTTGAGAGGGGCGCTGCAAGTACCCCTCCGGGGCCCGGCCCAGCCACCAGCGGCTGTGCGTTCGGGCGCTTGCGAAGCAGTGCTTCGCAAACAAAGCGCCCTCACCCATGTAAGCTCGGTCGCCGCTTGCTCGTGTGCGCTGTCCTGCGCACACGGCAAGACCGGGGTTGGGCGTCCTGCCCAACCCGCCCGAGGCATGCCTCGGGCCCATGCGGCTCACGCCCCCGCAAGCGGCCCCACCCCGCCTTCGATAATTTCCCGCGTTCTGCAGTAGATCCACGCCATGCGTGGATGCTGTTTGATGAACTGTCGGAATGTTCGATTCCGATGGTGATCCATCCACGCATGGCGTGGATCTACCAGGATTGATGCCGACCGTCGGCACATGGGGTCAGATCTGTTTTCCACAGGAAAACGGATCTGACCCCGGAAACAAAAAAATCCCCGGTCGACCCGCATCGACCGGGGATCTGGATCGCCACGTTGCCACGCCTTGGAGAGGCAGTTCCACCCTAGCGCATCGCGTGGCCGGCGGTGATCGCCTGTGGCGATGACGACCAAGCGCGTGGCTATCAGGCGGCGGCCAGGGCCTGCTCCAGGTCGGCGCGCAGGTCGCCGATGTGTTCGATGCCGATCGACAGCCGCACGGTGTCCTCACTGACGCCGGCCTTGGCCAGCTCCGCGGCATCCAGCTGGCGATGGGTGGTCGAGGCCGGATGGGTGGCCAGTGACTTCGCATCACCCAGGTTGACCAGGCGGGTGAACAGCTTCAGGGCATCGAGGAAGCGCGCGCCGGCTTCACGGCCGCCGGGCAGGCCGAAGGTCAGTACGCCCGAGCCGTGCCCACCCAGATAGCGCTGCGCGGCGCCATGCTCGGGATCGTCGGCCAATCCCGCGTAACGCACCCAGGCGACCTTGTCGTGCGCCTTCAGGAACTGCGCGACGGCCAGTGCATTGGCGTTGATGCGCTCCATGCGCAGGGCCAGGGTCTCGATGCCCTGCAGGATCAGGAACGCATTGAACGGCGACAACGCGGCACCGGTATTGCGCAGCGGGACCACCCGCGCGCGGCCGATGTAGGCCGCCGGCCCCAGTGCTTCGGTATAGACCACGCCGTGGTAACTGGGGTCGGGTTGGTTGAGGCGGGCGAAACGCTTCGGCTGCGCCGCCCAGTCGAAGCGGCCGGAGTCGATGATTGCACCGCCGAGGCTGTTGCCGTGGCCACTCAGGTACTTGGTCAGCGAGTGCACGACGATGTCGGCACCGTGCTCGAACGGGCGCAGCAGGAACGGCGTGGCCACGGTGTTGTCGACGATCAGCGGCACACCCGCGGCATGCGCGACCTCGGCAATGGCGGCGATGTCGGTGACGTTGCCGCGCGGGTTGCCGATCGATTCGACGAACACCGCCTTGGTGCGCTCGTCGATCAGCGCGGCGAACGCAGAAGGATCGGCCGGGTCGGCGAAGCGCGCCTGGATGGCATACTGCGGCAGCGTGTGTGCCAGCAGGTTGAGGCTGCCGCCATACAGCGCGCTGGAGGCGACGATGTTGTCACCGGCCTCGGCGATGGTCTGGAGGGCATAGGTGATCGCGGCCTGCCCCGAGGCCAGCGCCAGCGCACCGATGCCACCTTCCAGTGCGGCCAGGCGTTGCTCCAGCACGTCGGTGGTAGGGTTCATGATGCGGGTGTAGATATTGCCGGGCACCTTCAGGTCGAACAGATCGGCGCCGTGCTGGGTGTCATCGAAGGCATACGCCACGGTCTGGTAGATCGGCACCGCCACCGCGCGGGTGGTCGGGTCGGGACGGTAACCACCGTGCACGGCCAGGGTTTCCAGTTGCCACTGCGGTTCGCTCATTGCACCAGGCTCCATCCGGGGAAACCGCCACCATAGGCCAGCCCGCGCCCGCCACTGAAAGCCACTGGCGATGACGCCCGTACCGGCGGTTATCAGGTTGGCCGCGATTCAGGCAGTCGTCATGGGGCGCTGCTAGGCTGCGCCGCCGGGCGCTGCTGCCCGGGCACGGAGGCCCCACCCATGCAGCCATCGCCCTGGCATCCCACCACCAGCAGTTCGCCTACGTCGGTCATGCTGGTAGAGGACGACCGTCGCCTGGCCGAACTGGTGAGCGACTACCTCCACCAGCATGGCTTCGCCGTGCAGCACATCGCACGCGGCGACCTGGCCGGCGCGGCCTGCCGCCAGCACGCGCCGGAGCTGGTGGTGCTGGACCTGATGCTGCCCGGCCTGGGCGGCATCGACGTGTGCCGCCAGATCCGCAGCTTCTCCGATGTGCCGATCCTGATGCTGACCGCCTGCGAGGACGACATCGAACAGGTGCTGGGCCTGGAATCGGGCGCCGACGACTATGTGCACAAGCCCATCGAACCACGCCTGCTTCTGGCCCGGCTGCGCGCCCTGCTGCGCCGCCGCCACGGCAGCAGCAACACCGGCACGCCCAGCCGGCTGATGCACGGTGAACTGCTGATCGACCGCATGCAGCGTGAGGTACACCTGCACGGTGCCACGGTGGACGTGGGCACCACCGAATTCGAGATCCTGTGGCTGCTGGCCAGCCAGCCGGGGCAGATCCTGTCCCGTGACCAGATCCTGCAGGCGGTGCGCGGTATCGGCTTCGACGGCCTGGACCGCAGCGTTGACGTCTGCATCGGCAAGCTGCGTCGCAAGCTCGGCGACGATGCGCGCGAGCCGCGGCGGATCAAGACCGTGTGGGGCCGCGGCTACCAGTTCAATCCGTCGGCCTGGACGGCATGAAGCGGCTGTTCCTGTGGCTGTGGTTCATCACCGGCGCCTGTTTCCTGGCCTCGGTGTTCTTTCTCAACCGGGTGCTCGACAGCATCTATACGCCCGTGCAGGATCGCGTTTTCGTCCAGCAGGTGCGCGGGCAGGTGTACGCCCTGCGCAGCGGCCTGGCCGGCCTGGACGGTAGCCAGCAGCGTGAGCGCCTGCAGCAGTGGCAACCGCACTATGGCATCGCATTGACCCTGCTCGACAAGCCTCCCGCGCTGACCCCGCAGGAACAGGCAGCCGTGCAGGCCGATGGCTTCATCGTGCGCGATCAGTACCAGCAGGTCCTGCTGCCCATCGAAGGCATCGATGGTCGCTGGTTGCACCTGCGCGTGCCTGGCGCGGTGCAGATGACCACGTACATGACCATCGCGGCCTACCTCAGCATCCTGCTGCTGGTCGGCGCCAGCCTGTACGCCTGGGTACGCCTGCTCTGGCGCGATCTGGATGCCCTGCGCGTGCATGCCGACCGCATCGGCGCCGGCGATCTGCAGGCACGCGCGCAGGTCTCGCCACGCTCGCAGATCCGGGTCATCGTCGACCATTCCAACCGCATGGCCGCGCGCGTGGCCGAACTGGTACAGCGCCAGCGCGACCTGACCCATGCGATCTCCCACGAACTGCGTACGCCGATCGCGCGCGTGGCCTTCGGCCTGGACCTGATGCAGGACAGCGATGACCGCGAGCGCCGCGAACGACTGGCGCAGGGCCTGCATGGCGACCTGGCCGAGCTCAACCGGCTGGTCAGCGAACTGCTGGCCTACGAACGGCTGGAGCATCCCAGCGAGGGCGAACCGATGCAGCGGATCGAAGCCAACGACTGGCTGCAGGCCTGCCTGGCCGATGCCCGCCGCGATGCCGAACGTGCCGGCCTGGTGCTGCGCGTGCAGCCCAGCGCCCTGCCTCGGCTGGAAGCGGAACCGCGCCTGCTGCAGCTGGCGCTGAGCAATCTGGTCGGCAATGCCCTGCGCCACGCGCGCTCGCAGGTGGACGTGTCGCTGGTGAGTGTGGGCGGGCGCGCCTGCCTGCGCGTGGACGACGACGGCCCCGGCATCGCCGAGGCTGACCGCGAAAAGGTGGTCCGCCCGTTCACCCGCCTGGATGACAGCCGCAGCCGCGACACCGGCGGCTTCGGCCTGGGCCTGGCGATCGTCGGCCGCATTGC